>NZ_LZMP01000014.1:0-94711 GCF_001691435.1 Gordonia sp. UCD-TK1
CGACCACCGACGCGACCACCTCGCGTAGCGAACCGGTGCGACGATGCACGTCACGCTGCCGCTGATAGCTCGCGCCCTGGGCGATGATGCGCTCGACGCCGGCCAGCTCGTCGACGCAATCGAGTTCGCGCGCAATCGGTTCGAGACGTTCGAGCAGAGCGGTGAGGTCCTCGGTCACGAGTTTCTCGGTGCAGTCGGAGTCGAGGATGACGATGGCGTCGAGTCCGTAGCGGGCTGCCCGCCATTTGTTCTCCTGGACGAGCCAGGGCGCCATCGTCGGCAGCTTCTCGCCCGCCGAGAACCGCCGGTCCAGGTCGACGACCAGGCAGTGGATGAGTGCCACGATCGCCGACAGCTCGCCGAGGTTGGTCATGCCGTCGCACACGCGGACCTCGATGGTCCCCAGATGCGGGGAAGGCCGGATGTCCCAGCGGATCTCGTTGAGATGGTCGATGATCCCGGTCGTCTTCTGGTCTGCGACGAAAGCCTCGAACTGCTCCCAGGTCTCGAACTGGAACGGCAGCCCGGCGGTCGGGAGTTGCTGGAACATCATGGCGCGATTGCTCGCGTATCCGGTGTCCTGACCGGCCCACATCGGCGACGACGAGGACAGTGCGAGCAGGTGCGGATAGTAGTTCAGGAGCGCGTCGAGAACGGGTAACACCTTGTCGCGGTGGCTGATCCCGACGTGGACGTGCACGCCCCAGATCAGCATCTGCCGCCCCCACCACTGGGTGCGCTCGATCAGCTCCGCGTATCGGTGACCCTCGGTGAGCAGTTGGGTCGAGTACTCCGCGAACGGATGCGTACCGGCGCCGTACAGATCGACGCCGAGGTCCTCGGTCAGCCCCCGCACCACGCCGAGCGTGCCCGTGAGGTCGGCGATCGCCTCGCCCGCGGTCCGGCAGATGCCGGTCACCAACTCGACGGTGTTGCGCAGCAGCTCCTTGTGGATTCTGCCCGCGAAGTCGGGATGGTGTTCGCCGACGGCGGCGAAGAGCGCCGCCGCCGAGTTCGACAGATCGCCGGTTCCCTTGTCGGTCAGGGCGAACTCCCATTCGACCCCGAGGGTGGGGGTCGGTGACCCGTCGAACTCGATCGGTGTCATGTGCTCAGGTGGCGTCGGACGGCGCCAGAACCCCTAGCTCTCCTCTTCGATGACACCGCACGCGATGCGTGCGCCGGCGTCGCCGGTCCGCAGGGTGTCGGGGTTCGGGCCGCCCGGGTACTTGTCAGCCGGGATGTTCCCGAAGTTGTCGGGCTTCTCGTGGATCATGATCGACTTGCCGATCAGCTGCTGGATGGTCACCGCGTCGGTCGTGGTGACCGTCCGGCCGGTGTGGTCCTCGAGGATGTTGATCGAGATCAGATCTCCGCTCGAGGGATGATCGGTGTTGCCGTCCACCTGCAGATGTCCGCCCGCTGAGGTGAACGCCTGCGAGCCGCCGGCGCCCGCGTCACAGGTGCCGGTCTCGTGGATGTGCATGCCGTGGAACCCGGCCGGCAGCTCACCGGCGGTGACGCGCACGTTGATGGTGACCGGCTCGGCGGTTTCGGTGGCCGCGGTGAAGGTTGCTTGGCCCACGACCTCGCCGGAGGTGTCCTTGATCTCGGCGACGGCGATCTGGCCGCTGGGCTCGCCGTCGACGTCGTCCTCGGCGCCCGGCGGGAGCGGCGCATCGCTGACGACGGGCGGCGTCGTGCCCGGGACGTCCGTGGGTTCCTGGTCGGGGCTGCACCCGGCCAGTGTCACGCCGATCAGTCCTGCGGAGAACAACGCGGCGAGAGCGCGGGGCGCGGCGAGTGTGGAACGTCCGGACATGTCACTCCTTGGTTGGCGGACAGTGGTTTTCGGTAATTCTCGGTTCAGCTGCTTCGTGATTCAGAGGTTCGCGGCTCGGCCCGGGTCATGCGCCGCTGACCGCGGTCACCACGACCACCGGGATGCCGCCGCGGCACCGGGTGAACGAGGCCGGCCGCTCCTCGACCGCGACCTGGCCGCCGAGTGCCTCGGCGACCTCGTCGGCCTGGGCCTTGTCCGTGTCGTCCTCGTGGAAGACCGTGTTCTCGCTGAACCCGCCCGCGGTGTAGTTGCCGGGCTCCGCCATCTGGTAACCCCTGGCCTCCAGCAGATCGGTGACGTCCGAGGCGAGGCCCGCGACCTGGCCGGCGTTGATCACGCAGAGCCGCTTGTCGGTCGACGCCGCACTCGTCGACGCCGGCGTCGACGTGGGCGACGAACTCACGGTCGTCGCGGCCTCGGTCGTCGGGGCGTCGTTCCCGGCGGTCGCCGCGGAATGCCAGCCGAGGCCGATGAAGACCACGGCGACTGCGAAGAGCATCATCGCCCCCGCACGAAGCGGCAGGCGATTGGGCTCACGATCTGCATTCATCACCGACGACCTTAACGCACCGCGCGAGGGCGACCGGGTTCAGCGTCTCAGGTGATCTCGAAGCCCAGACGGCGCGCCGCACGGGCCTTCTGACGGGTCGCGCGCAGGCGCCGGAGCCGCTTGACGAGCATCGGATCGGCCGCGAGCGCCTCCGGCCGGTCGACCAGCGCGTTGAGCACCTGGTAGTACCGGGTCGCCGACAAACCGAACAGCTCTTTGATCGCTTCTTCCTTGGCGCCGGCGTACTTCCACCACTGGCGCTCGAACGCGAGGATGTCGTGTTCGCGGCGGGTCAGACCGTCCGCACCGACCTCGTGCGGATCGACCGGCCGGCCGGCCGCCCCGGCCTCTGCGTCCTGGCCGGGGGTGGTTTGATCGCCCTGTTTCTGGCTACGCGCAGCTGCGCCGTCCATCTCACTCCCTCAGATACCAGTCGACGACCTCACACCACCGCTGACGTGCACCTATTCGCGACGCGACGCGGGCGCGGACGTCTCCTCACGGAGACGAATGACAGCGGTGTGGTTCGCAGCCAATCTAACCACGGCGGGCCGGTCCGATCGCGGTGTGACTCGCCACGGCGCGCATCACGACCATTCCGTCGGACGGCGGCCACTGTTAGGCTGCCCTCACCCATCCCCGTCCGGGATGGGTCGAGGCGGGGGACAGAGATGACGACGGTCGGGATGACGACAACCGGATCCGGGGTGGCGAGGACCCGGCGAGCAGTGTTGGGAGCCATCGCGGCGCTGGCCTCCACGGCCGCCGGCGCGACCGCGGCACTCGCCGCGCCCGCTGCCGCCGCGCCCGCCGAGCGCGTCGTGGTCATCGTGCCCGGCCAGCAGCTCTACGCCGGCAACGCACAGAACGAGGAGACGTTCCGTCCGCTGGCCGAGGCGATCCGCGCCGACGGGAACACCGTGGTGTACGCGCACGCCGGGGGACGCGACGTGGCGTCCGACGCCCGGCTGATCCAGCGGACGATCGCACCTTTCGCCGGCACCGCGAAGTCGATCGGGCTCGTCACCCACAGTGCGGGCGGGCTCGGCGCCCGGCACTACCTGAAGTTCCTCGGCGGGTCCGACGTCGTCGACGAGTACGTCGCGATCGGGACCGCCCAGTACGGCTCGCCCGGCGGTTGCGCGCAGCCGCGCGACGGCGGTTACGACACCTGCATGTACGCCGACGCGGTCACCGAGCTCAACCGTGGTCCCGACGCCCCCGGCCCCACCCGGTACTCGGTGGTGCAGAGCGACGGCGAATGGACCGACGGTCGCCTCGACGGAACCGCACAGTGCCGCGCATACTCCCCCGTCCCCCTGGCGAACACCGGGTACGACCACGTCATCGAGATGCGCGACCCGACGATCATCGCCAACGTGCGGACGTCGCTGCGCGGGTCGTGCGCGGGCTCGGTGGTGACCGAGCCGGTCGACAGCTTCGACTGGCAGTCGACGCTGTTCCCCGGCATTCCCGGCCCTGCCGGTGACGCCATCCGCGACGCCGTACCCGGCGTCGTTCCTGCGCCCTGAGCAGCGCTAAGGTGATCGCCATGGCGATTCTCCCGATCTGCATCGTGGGCGAGCCGGTCCTGCACCAGCCGACCACTCCGGTCCCCCTCGACGCGGACGGCCGTCCGTCCGATGAGGTCGTCGGCCTCATCGACGACATGTACGAGACCATGGACGCCGCCCACGGTGTGGGCCTGGCCGCCAATCAGGTGGGCGTCGGGTCCCGGGTGTTCGTCTACGACTGCCCCGACGGCGACCGCTCGGCGGCCCGCCGCCGCGGCGAGGTCATCAACCCGGTCCTCGAGACCTCCGAGATCCCCGAGACCATGCCGGATCCCGACGACAACGACGAGGGATGCCTGTCGGTGCCGGGTGAGCAGTTCCCCACCGGCCGTGCCGACTGGGCCCGCGTCACCGGCACCGACCGGACCGGCGCCGAGGTCGTCATCGAGGGCCAGGGGTTCTTCGCCCGGATGCTCCAGCACGAGGTCGGCCACCTCGACGGCTTCCTCTACGTCGACGTGCTCGTGGGGCGCAACGCCCGGGCCGCGAAGAAGGCGATCAAACGCAACAAGTGGGGGGTCCCCGGTCTGACGTGGACGCCCGGCGAGGTCGCCGACCCGTTCGGGCACGACGACGACTGATCTCGCTTCCGCGTGGAGGTCTCATTGTCGGGTGCCGTCGCGGGCGACCGCGTCGTCGTTCGCTATCTGCTGGGCGATGCGACCCCCGCCGATTGGCGGGGAGATCCCGCGGCCGCCCGGTCGGACGTGACGGGCGTCCTGCTCGACGACTCCGACCCGCTGCGGATACGACGCGACGACGAGGAGTTGTCGATCCCGTTCGCGGCGATCACCTCGGTCCGTCTGTTGTCCGCGAAACCGGTGCGCAACAGCGAGATCCGCGCGCTCGAGCACGCCGTCGCCCTCGCCTGGCCCGGTGTCGAGACGGAGTGGGTCGACGGCTGGCTCCTGCGGGCCGGTCACGGATTCAGCAGACGCGCCAACTCGGCTGTGCCCCTGGCACGCCACGCACGTCCCGACGCCGCGACCCTGCGACATATCGGTGAGTGGTACGCCGACCGCGGCCTCCCTCCGCTCCTCGCCTCCCCGGATCGCCTCATCCCGTCGGGCTCCGTTCCCGGAGACCCCGGGGTCGAGGTACAGATGCTGACCGCCGACCTGCCGGGGCTCCGCGCGCGCACCGGCGAGATGCACGGACGGACAGTACAACTCGATCCGCAACCGGACACCCGCTGGTTGAGCGCATACGCCGGTGGGCGCCCGTCGCGCGGACTCGACACCGTGGCCGGCGTCGTGACCGCCGGGGACGGCCCGATGACCTTCGCGACCGTCGACGACGCAGCAGCGATCGGGCGGGGTTCGGTGACCGAGTCGCCGGACGGACACCGGTGGCTGGGGTTGACCGCGCTGTGGACCGACCCGGGCCGGCGCGGGGGCGGGCTCTCCTCCGCGGTGGTCGCGGCGCTGACGGCGTGGGGGGTCGAGCAGGGCGCCGACTCGGTCTACCTGCAGGTCGAGTCCACCAACCGGTTGGCCGGATCGTGGTATCGCCGCCTGGGTTTCGGGCTGCATCACACCTATCGCTATGTGACACCGCACGTGCCGGCCGCGTCGGAGGACATCCGATGAGGATCGCCACCTGGAACGTCAACTCGATCCGCGCCCGGTCCGAGTCCGTCGTCGCCTGGGCGGAGAGCGCCGGCGTCGACGTGCTCGCGATGCAGGAGACCAAGTGTCACGACGACGCGTTCCCGCTGATGAGTTTCCTCGCCGCCGGTTACGACGTCGCGCACGTCGGGCAAGGCGCCTACAACGGTGTCGCGATCGCCTCACGGGTCGGGCTCGACGAGGTCGAGATCTCCTTCGACGGCGTACCGACGCACCCGGTCGACGGCCAGCCGATCCGGGAGGCGCGGTCGATCTCCGCGCGCTGCAACGGTGTTCGCGTCTGGAGTCTCTATGTACCCAACGGCAGGACACCCGACGACCCGCACTACACCTACAAGCTCGCCTGGCTCGACGCGCTGCGGAATCACATCACCCTGCGGCTGGCCCACGACCCCGCCGCGGACATGATGCTCGCCGGCGACTGGAACGTCGCCCAGACCGACGACGACGTGTGGGATCGCGAGTACTTCGAGGGACGCACACACGTGACCCCACCCGAACGCGCCGCAGTGCAGGGGTTCCTGGAGGCCGGCCTCGTCGACTCGGCCCTTCCGTACGCCCCGGGGTACACCTTCTGGGACTACACCCAGCTGCGGTTCCCCCGGAACGAGGGCATGCGCATCGACTACGCGTTCTGCTCGCCCGCTCTCGACACCCGCATCATGGGCGCCGTCGTCGATCGTGCCGCGCGAAAAGCGAAGGGCGCCAGCGATCACGCCCCGGTGGTCTTCGACATCGCCGACTGACCGCGGCTGCGCAACACAACTACTCCCTCAGGTGCGAACCTCCCCATGCTCCCTGAGGTGCGAGGAGCGATAGCGACGAGCCACGAAGGGCGCGGCGAGATGCGTCGCGAGGCCCTTCGAGGCTCGCTTCGCTCGCACCTCAGGGAGCAGGGGCGCCGTCAGGCGAACGACTTCCCGACGATCCAGTAGGCCTGCGACTTCACCGACTTCTTGGGAATCCCATAATCGTTCCTGAACAATCCGGCGACCGTGCGGGTGCTCGTGGAATCGAGTGCAACCCAACCGAAGTGGTCGGCGGCGTCGAAGGCGGCGGATCGGACCGCGTCGACGAGGGCCGCGCCGTCGCGCTCACGCGGAAGCCAGTGCACCGTATCCTGCGCGCGGGCGCGCAGCGGCAGCGACCTGTCGCTCTCGTGCTGATACTCGAACCAGATCGTCGCACCCGCCCCGGAGTCGCCGAGCGAGTCCAGCAGCGAGTTGATCGCCGGTAGCGAGGCGGTGTCACCGGCGACGAGCCATCCCGCCGGCGCGGGGTCGGGGATCGCGAACTTCGAGCCCATCAGGGTCGCGCCGATGGCGTCACCCACATGTGCGTCCTGAGCCCATCGGGCGGCGGTGCCGTCGTGGATCGCGAACTCGATGTCGAAGGTGTCCGTCGCCGGGTCGGGATCGACGAGCGTGTAACCGCGCTGATGCAGCTTGCCACCGTCGGCGAACCAGAGGCGCACCCACATGGTCGGGTGGATCGCGGAACCGGTGAGGAGCCCGCCACCGTGGAAACGCAGTCGCAGATAGTGATCCGTCACCGCCTCTTTGCCGGTGAGGGTGAAGGTGAAGTCGTCACCGCCAAGGATCTTCATGACGGCGCCCTGCCAGCCGCGCCCCGTCGTGGATACTTCGCTCATGTCTGAACCTCTCTACAGTGCCTCCCCGGCCCGGGGTCCGGGCCGGGGAGACACTGTCATTCTCGTGACCGTCGGCATGACACGACGCACCACGGAAAACCGGACCTACTGGAAGGTGCCGTTCTCGACCATCTGACGGGTCTCGAGGCGACGGATCTTGCCGGATGTGGTGCGCGGCACCGAGTCCGGCGCGACGAAGATGACCTCGGCGGGCATGATCCCGCACGCCGACGCGACCTCGGAGTTGACCTCTGCACGCGCCTGGTCGGGATCGGACCCCTTGTACTCGGCGAGGATCACCAGGCCCGGCCGGGCCGAACCCTCCCCCCGCGCCATGGCGACGACGCCGCCGCGACGCACACCGGCGACTTCGGCGGCCGCGCGCTCGATCTCGATCGGGAACAGGTTGCGGCCCGCGACGATGATGACCTCCTTGGCCCGGCCGCAGATCACCAGCCGATCGTCGATCAGGTAACCGAGGTCGCCGGTCGAGAACCATTCGCCCGCACCGAGATCGGCGTCGCCCAGGTAGCCGCGCATCATCGACGCGCCGCGGATCTCCACGTGTCCGACGTTGCGCCCGTCGATGACCGGGACGTCGACATTCGGCTCGACGATGCGAACCTGCATGCCGCCCAGCGGCTTACCGAGGATCGCGTACCGGCGGCGAATGGGCTCGCCACCGCCGGGCGGGGTCACGGTGACCTCGTCGTAGTGCACCCCCTCGCCGACCGCGGGCATCGTCACCGCGCAGGCGGATTCGGCCATACCGTAGGCGGGTGCCGCGGCGGAACGATCGAATCCGAACGGCGCGGTCGCCTCGAGGAACTTGTCGAAGGCATCGGCGTCGATCGGCTCACCGCCGCTGATCGCGACGCGCAGGTGTGAGAGGTCGATGTCGCGCAGCAGTTTGCCGTAGCGGCCGAGGATGTCGTAGGCGAAGTTCGGCGCCGCGGTGACGGTCGTCTTGGTCTCGGTGAGCCACTGCATCCACTTGAAGGGCGCCGCCGCGAAGGCGGTGTTCGGCACGATGTAGGCGGGGATGCCGGTGGTCATCCCGGCGAGCAGGAACATCAGACCCATGTCGTGGTAGAGCGGCAGCCAGCTGAACCCGGTGTCGCGGGTGCGGTGGAGGCCGAGCCGGCTGACCAGTTCGATGGCGTTCGAGTAGACGGCCGAGGCCGTCAGGGCGACGGTCTTGGGGTCTCCGGTCGATCCGGCGGTTCCCTGGAGGACGGCGATGGTGTTGCCGTTGACGTTACGGGCGACGAAGTCGGTGGTGTCGGCGCCGAGGCCGTACTCGCCCACTCGCGCGATGTGCAGCCGTCCCTCGACCTTCGACAGCAGGTCGAGCTGGGCTCCGCTGCCGAGGACGGTGCCGACGCCGATCGACACGTACCGGTGGTAGGTGTTCTGCGCCCATCGCTCCTCGTCGGCCCCCCGGATGGGGCCCGGCAGGATGGTGACCGGAACACCGGCGAGCCACGCGCCCTGGATGGCGGCGATCAGGTCCACCGTGGGGTCCCCGATGAGGCCGAGCGCCTGCGGCTCGTGCAGTTCGCTGTCGGCCAGCAACTGGACCGCGATCTGCTCCGCGCGGGCATGGACCTCGCGCCACGGCGCCGTCATCCACTCGCCGGTGTCGGAGTCCAGGACGGACAGACTCGTATCCCCCGCCAGCATCGCCTCACGAACGGTGGCCGCCAACGCATTGGTCGAGCCCGCTTCCTCCAGGATCACGCTGTTCTGCGACATTCTCGTTTCCCGTTCTCGCCAGCACCTGGCGTCGGTCGTCTGATCGTCTTCCGGTCGTGTGAGCGACCGAGTGGTCATACCGCGGGTCGTCCCCGACCGCTGGTCTCGGCGAACACAACTGCTCGCACCATTTGGGTAGGGTAGCCTAATCTTTCTCGGACACAAGACCCCGAGTCTGTCATCGCGACTACGTGATCCGCGTCATCCGATGAGACCAATACGTGAAACTTAGGCTAACCTAATTCGCGTCGGCTCGCGGGGCCCTCGCCGACATTGCCCAGAGATTGGGCGGAGCGGTTAGTTAGTATAACCTACCCTAAGTGCGGGTTCCCCGGACTGAGTAAACATCTCACCGAACTGCGAGAGGCACGCCGGCTGATGGCCACGAATTCCCAGACCACGGATCTTGTCACCGCGGCCGACATCGTCGCCGAGGTGTCCGAGGCCCTCGGCCTGACGCCCGAGTCGATAGACCCGGAGCAGGACCTCATCGCCCAGGGACTCGACTCGCTGCGGATGATGCGACTGGCCGGCACCTGGCGCAAACGCGGCCTCGACGTCGACTTCGCCCGCCTCGCCGCACAACCCACGGTCACGGCCTGGGCGGCACTTCTGCGCTCCTCGGCCGGTCGGCCGAGCGACGCGAACCCGGCCGGTGCCGGCGCGGCCGCCGCCGCGACTTCGGACATCCGCGACCAGGTGGCCACGGCGCTCGGCGTGACCCCCGAGTCGATCGACCCCGAGCAGGACCTCATCGCACAGGGACTCGACTCGCTGCGGATGATGCGACTGGCCGGCACCTGGCGCAAACGCGGCCTCGACGTCGACTTCGCCCGCCTCGCCGCGCAACCGACCATCACCGCGTGGGCGGCGTTGCTGGGCGGCACGCCCGCGCCGACCACCGACGACCTCGCACCTTCGTCATCGGAACCGACCGAAGGACCGTTCCCCCTCGCTCCGATGCAGCACGCCTACTGGATCGGCAGGTCGGACAGCCACGCGTTCGGCAATGTCGCCGCTCACCTCTACATCGAGTTCGACGGTTCCGACGTCGACCGCGACCGCTTCACCTCGGCGATGGCCGCGCTGCTGGAACGCCACCCGATGCTGCGCGTCCGAGTGCTTCCCGACGGCACCCAGGAGATCGGCCCGGCACACCCCGAAGCCATTGCGGTGCACGACCTTCGGGAACACTCACCGGAGACGGTCGAGCAGGTCCTGGCGGCCCGCCGCGCGGACGGCACCCACCGCGCCCTGCCGGTCGACGAGGGAGCGGTGATCCGCGCCGAACTGAGTCTGCTGCCGGGGAACTCGACCCGTGTCCATCTCGACGTCGACATGATCGCCGCCGACGCGATGAGCTACCGCGTCCTCGTCGACGACTTCGCTCGCCTGTACCGCGGCGAGTCCCTGCCGGAACTCGGCGTCACCTTCGCGACGATCACCGCGGATCGCACGTCGCGGGAGATCCGCGACGACGACGTGACCTGGTGGCGCGAAAGGATTCCCACACTCCCCGGCCCGCCCGAACTCCCGCTCGACGAACGTGCGATGCGCGGCGATGTCGAACCGCACAGCGTCCGCCTCCACCATTCGGTGTCCGCGTCGGACTGGAAGCGACTCGAGGAGCACGCGCACCGGCGCGGCGTCACCCCCGCGGCCGCGGTGGCCGCAGTCTTCGCCGAAGCCGTCGGAACACATTCGGCCACACCGCGATTCCTGCTCACGGTACCGTTGTTCGATCGTCCACAGGTCCATCCGGACGTCGAGAGGGTGGTGGGCGACTTCACGTCGTCGATCCTCGTGGGCGTCGACCTGAGCGAGCCGGCGACGCTCGCCGAACGTGCGCGATCGATGCGGGCATCGATGCACGAGGCCGCCGCGCACGGTTCGATGAACGGACTGGACGTGCTTCGCGAACTGAGTCGCCACCGCGGCGAACCGGTGGTCTCGCCGATCGTGTTCACCAGCGCGCTGGGACTGGGAGACCTCTTCTCGCAACAGGCAACCGACGTGCTGGGTGATCCGTCGTGGATCGTCTCGCAGGGCCCTCAGGTACTGCTCGACGCACAGGTGACCGAGGTGGCCGGCGGACTGCTCCTCAACTGGGACGTCCGTGCCTCCGACCTCGAACTCACCACCGCACGTTCGATGTTCGACCACTATGTCCGTCTGCTCGGGCTCCTCGTCGACGGTGAGTGGGATGTGCCCGCGCCGGCTCCGATCACGGCCGAGGTTCGAGCACAGCGTCTTTCGGTGGAGAGTCCGCTCCCGGCCACCGACACCTTCGACGGCACCCTGCACGGAACCTTCTTCGCCCGCGCCGCCGAGCGTGCCGGGGCACCGGCAGTCGTGTCCGACGCACGCATCTGGACCCACGCCGAATTGGCCGACAAGGCCCGCCGAGTCGCCGGAGCCCTGGTCGCAGCCGGGGTCACACCGGGTGACACGGTCGTCGTGCACCTCCCCAAGGGCGGCGACCAGGTCGTCGCCGCACTCGGAGTGCTCGCCGCCGGCGCGGCCTACGTCCCGATCGCCCCCACCCAGCCCCGGGCGCGCCGCGAGCGCATCGTCGACGTCGCCACCCCGGCCGCAATTCTCACCTCCGAACCCGCCGCCTGGACCTCTGCCGAAGCCACCGTGCTCGAGGTGAACGACGCCCGACGCACCGATCCGGTCGACCCGGTCGCGATCGGCGGCGACGCCCTCGCCTACGTCCTGTTCACCTCGGGCTCCACCGGATTGCCCAAGGGCGTCCAGGTTCCGCACCGGGCCGCGGTCGCCACGATCACCGACCTCGTCGACCGGTATGCGATCGGAGCCGACGATCGCAGCCTGCAGGTGTCCTCGCTGGAGTTCGACCTCTCGGTCTTCGACATCTTCGGCCTCCTCGCCGTCGGCGGCGCCGTCGTCGTGCCCGGCGACGACGAGCAGACCAAGGTCGACGACTGGGCGCGGCTGCTCACCCAGCACTCGGTGAGCGTGCTCAACTGCGTGCCGTCGATCCTCGGCATGCTCCTCGATCTCAACCCCCTGCCCGCGTCGCTACGGATGATCATCATGGGCGGCGACAAGGTCGACGTGTCGCTGCTCGAGCGTGTCGGGGCACAGCTGCCCGATTGTCGCGTGGCCGGCCTCGGCGGGACCACCGAGACGGCGATCCATTCCACCATCTGCGAAGCGGATGCCGTCCCGGCCGGAATGGCGTTCGTGCCGTACGGGATTCCGCTCCGCGGCGTCCGCTGCCGGGTCGTCGACGACGCCGGCCGCGACCGTCCCGACCTCGTGCCAGGTGAACTGTGGATCGGCGGAGCCGGCGTCGCCGACGGTTACCGCGGCGACCCGGAGCGCACCGCTGATCGTTTCGTCGAGCACGAGGGACAGCGTTGGTACCGCACCGGCGATCTCGCGCGCTACCTTCCGGGTGGCTTCCTCGACTTCCTGGGCCGCGCCGACCACATGGTGAAGATCCGCGGGTACCGCGTCGAACTCGGTGAGGTCGAGGCCGGGTTGCTGGGTCTGACCGGGGTGGGCTCGGCCGTCGCCTGGTCCGACGGTCGCGACCTGCGTGCCGCGGTGGTACTCACCGACGGATCGACCGAGGACGACGCCGACCTGCGCGCCCGGTTGTCGGAAGCCCTTCCACCGCACATGGTCCCGCGGTCCATCACGGTCCTGGACCGGTTCCCGCTGACGCCGAACGGCAAGCATGACCGCAAGGCCATCGCCGCCGGCGTCCGGTCCGACGACGACGCCGTCGAGGCGGTCGCGCCGCGCGGCCCGGTCGAAGAGGCCCTCACCCTGATCTTCGGCGAGGTCCTGCCGACCCCGCCCGGGAACGTCACCGAGGACTTCATCTCCCTAGGCGGCGATTCCGTCCAGGCCACCCGGGTGGTCGCACTGACGCGCCAGTGGCTCGACGCACCCGGCCTCTCGGTCGCCGACATCTTCTCCCGGCGGACGATCGCGGGGCTCGCCGGACGGCTCACCGAACTCGGCGGGGAACGCGCTGAGTTCGTGGCACAGACCTTCCTCGACGTCCTGCAACTCACCGACGAACAGGTGGAGGCCGAGATCGCGCGCGGCTGACCGCATCCGGCACCTTCTCCGGCACACCAACCGACCACCTCCAGAGCAAAGGCATCATGACCATTTCCTCCGCCCCGACCTACGACCTGGCCTCGGTCGACCTCGACGACGTATCGCACGCCGCGACGGTCCACGGATGGCTCACCCATCCCAAGGCCAAGTACTGGGACATGCTCGACAGCTCGGTTGCCGACGTGGAGAAGATGATTCGCGAGTCGGCCGAGGCCACCGCCGGCACGCCCCACGGAATGCGCCTGGGCTACCACGACGGGCGCCCGCAGTTCCTGTTTGAGCTCTACGACCCGGCCACCAGCGAACTCGCCGATCCCGCCAGCGGTTACGTACCCGCCGACGGTGACATCGGCATGCACCTGCTGGTCGCCCACGCCGAACAGTCGCTGCCGGGCTTCACCGGCGCGGTGATGTTGCACATCATGCGGACCGCGATCCTGGAGGTCGGCGCCGCGCGCGTCGTCGTCGAGCCCGACGTCCGCAACAAGGCCGTGCACCGCCTCAACGCGAGTGTCGGCTTCCGCGTCGACGGCGACTACCCCGTCGGGAACAAGACCGCGCACCTGAGCTACTGCACCCGAGCCGACTTCCTCGAGGTGACCGACAACGGCAAGTCCGTCGGACCCGTCGAGGTCACGGACCTGGGGGCGTAGATCGTTGACTCTCCAGGACATCGGGACCACTCCGGGATTCGCGACGCGCACGGCCGGGGGGTCGGGTGCGCGAAGCCATCGCCAGACGTATCACACCAGGATCGCGAAGAAGATCCTCGCCGAGTTCTCCCACGAGCGGGCACTCGCCCCGGTGGCGAGTGGCGACGGGTACGTCGTCTCCTCCGCCGACGGCCGCACCGACTACTACTTCCGCGCCGACCGACTCGCCCTGGACAGCTGGGCGATCGACGAGTCGACGCTGCGTCGTGTGCGCGACGGCGCCGAACTCCCAGTCGACGCGGTGGCGATGATCGTCGACCTCGCCCCGTTCCTGGGGATCGGTCCCCAGGCGCTGCCGGAGTACCTCGAGGAGTTCATCAACACCCTGACGATCAGCGCCGACCGTCCGGACGAACGACGCATCCCGGCAACGGATCTCGCTCACGCCGACTTCCAGACCATCGAGGCGACGATGACGGAGGGGCACCCGTGCATCGTCGCCAACGCCGGCCGTCTTGGTTTCAGCGCGGACGACATCGAGCGCTACGCCCCCGAGGTGGGCAACCACTTCAGGCTCGTCTGGCTCGCCGTCCGTCGCGAGGACTGTGACGTCGCCACGGTCAGCGACGTCGACTACGGCGCGCTGCTCCTCGACGAGCTCGGACCCGAGACGCTGTCCGACTTCGGGGACGCCCTGCGCGAAGTCGGTTGCGACCCGGCCGATTACCGGTACCTCCCGGTGCATCCCTGGCAGTGGGTCGAGAAAGTACGCAAGCTCTACTCCGCCGACATCGCCGACCAGCGCATCGTCGAGGTCGGCACGAGCCCCGACCTCTATCAGGCACAGCAGTCGATCCGCACGGTGTTCAACGCGACCACCCCGACCCGCAACTACGTCAAGGTCGCACTGTCGATCGTGAACATGGGTTTCACACGCGGGATGTCGGCCGACTACATGCGGACGACGCCGCTGATCAACAACTGGGTCCGTGGACTCGTCGCCGACGACCAGTACCTCGCGGCGATCGGCTTCGAGATGATCTTCGAGGTCGCGGCGATCGGTTACCGCAGCCCGACGTTCACGCCGATCACGCAGCCGGGGTCGGAGTACCGCAAGATCCTGTCCGCGCTGTGGCGACAGAGCCCGGTGCCGCTGGCAGCCGCCGACGAGCAACTGTCGACCATGGCCGCGCTGCTTCACATCGACCACCTGGGGGAGCCACTGGTCGGCGCGTTCATCGACCGTTCGGGTGTCCCCGCGACCGAGTGGATCCGTCGCTACCTGCGCACCTATCTACATCCCATCGCCTACCTGCTCTACCGATACGAGCTGAAGTTCTCGCCGCACGGGGAGAACCTCATCCTCGTTCTCGCCGAGGGCATCCCGGTGCGAGCGATCCTCAAGGACATCGGCGAGGAGGTCTCGGTGTTCGGCGAGGCGGACGGACTCCCGGAGAGCTGCGCCCGCGTCCGGACCACCGGACCGGACGAGATCCGCAACCTGGGTGTGCTGTCGGACGTCTTCGACGACTTCCTGCGTCCACTCGCCGAGATCCTGCACACGCACGGCATCATCGGCGACGACGAGTTCTGGTCGCTGGTGGCCGAGAGCCTGCGTGAGTTCGTCGCGGCCCACCCCGATCTGGAAGACAGGTTCGCTCGCTGGGATCTGTTCGCACCGGAGTTCGGGGCGGTGCACATGAACGGGCTGCAACTGCGCAACAACAAGCGCATGGTCGACATCGAGGACTCCTACGCATCGCTGATCGACGCGGGTCACCGGCTCGTCAATCCGATTGCGCCGCCGAGGGACCGGTGAGGGAGATGACCACCACCCGCACCCACGCACCCGACGACGCGGAGATCCTGCGTGATGGCCACGGCATCCCGCACGTCCTCGCCTCGACGCCGCGCGGCGCACTGTACGGACAGGGCCGGGCATGCGGCGAGGACCGGCGCTGGCAGATCGAGTTCATGCGGCTGCGCGCCGAGGGACGTACCGCCGAGGTCTTCGGGGCCGGCTGCGTCGAATGGGACACCTTCGCCCGCCGCGCCCAGCTCGACGTGGCGGCGAAACGCATCTTCGACGCATCGTCCACCCGGACCCGCGAGCTCGTCACCGCCTACGCCGACGGCGTGAACAGCACCCTCGGCGACCTCCAGAAGTACTCTGCTGCATTGGAACTCGAGGCGTTGGCGCATCGCCCGCTGCCGTGGCGGCCGTGGACGCCGATCTCGGTGTTCATCATGCACCACGTGCTCTTCGGGCGGTTCACCACCAAACTCTTCCGCCTGCACGCCTGCCTCACGCTCGGTCTGGATGCGCTGCGGTTCTGGGACTTCGAGACGCGGGAGACCGACCCCACGGTGCCCGCGATGCCCGATGAGGCGTTCCTGGAGGAGATCCTCGCGATCACCCGCCCGGCGTCGCCCGAGCAACCCGCCCCGGCGGTGGACCTCGGCGATCCGATGTCGGGCAGCAACGCCTGGGGTGTGTCCGCCGAGCGGAGCTCGACCGGTGCACCCATCGTCGCCGGCGACCCGCATCGATTCCTCGAACTGCCGGGCATCTATCAGCAGTTCCACCTCGCCTCGACCGGTCCGCACGAAGCATTCGACATGGCCGGGTTCGCCTTTGCCGGCGTCCCGGGAGTCCCGCACTTCTGTCAGGGCGACGACATCGCCTGGGGCACGACGAATGCCATGGGTGACTATCAGGATCTGTACCTCGAGCGATTGACGCGCGACGAGGCCGGCACGCTCCTGGTCGAGGTACCGGGCGGCGGGCGGGTGCCGGCCGGGGTGAGCACCGAGACGATCCTCGTCCGGGATGCCGAACCCGTTGCCGTGCAGCTCCTCACCACCCCGAACGGTGCCGTCGTCTTCGGCGGCCCCGACGAGTCGTTCGCGATGAGCATCCGGTCCCCGCTGCTCACCGAAGAGGTCACCTTCGACGCGCCGATCGACCTCCTCTTCGCGCACACCGTCGCCGATGTCGAAGCAGCCCTGACGAAGTGGGTCGAGCCGGTCAACCGCGCGGTCGTCGCCCACGCCGACGGCACCGTCGCCACCCACGTGGCCGGCCGGGTGCCGGTCCGCGCGCCCGAGAACTACTGGTTGCCGGTCCCGGGCTGGGACGAGCGCTACCAGTGGCGCGGATACGAGACGGGTTCGCTCCGTGACCCCGCCTTCGACGCGACCCTCCGCTCCCTGAGGAACCCGGAGCTCGCGGAGGCCACCCCCCGCTCCCTGAGGAGCCCGGAGCTTGCGGAGGGCGTCTCGAAGGGTCCCGCCTTCACCGTCACCGCCAACCAGCGGATGTCCGATGTGCCTGCGTTGCAGCCGCTCACGAGTGAGTGCGTCGAACCGTTCCGTGCCGACCGGATCACCGCGCGGCTCGACGGTCTCAATTCGGTGAGTCCGGCGGATTGCGCCGAGATCCACACCGATGTCAGGCTCGAGCAGGCGTCCGTCGTCCAGGAGTTGCTGTCACGCGTACGCGGCGCCGACGCCGAAGCCGAGGGCATCCGGGAGCGCCTAGTGGCGTGGGACCGGTCGATGACCGCCGACAGCACCGACGCGTACCTCTATGCCGAGTTCCGTACCCAGTTGGTCCTCGGGGTCGCGAGTACCGACGTGCTCGCGCCGCTGCGCGGGCCGCACGGGTTCCCGGCGGTGTTCCAGCCGTGGTTCGTGCCCGAGCCCCGTCTCGCGACCGCGCTGACCTCCGTCGTCGCCAACACGGCGGGGATCGGCATCGACATCGAGGCCGTGGCGGTCGCCGCCCTCGATGCCGTGGTGGCCCGGATCGGGACCTTCGGTTCGACGCCCACGTGGGGCAGCGTCCATCGCCTGGCACCGATCCACGGATTCGACCTGGTCGGCGCGTCGCCGCAGCACCCGGATCTGTTCGCCAACCTTCGTCCGACTCCCCTGCCCCTGGCGGGGGACGCCGAGTGCGTCTTCGCCAACGCCGCGGCGGTCGGCACCCACCTGTGCATCACGGGTGCCGCCGCACGCTACGTGTGGGACCTCGCCGACCGCGGGGCGAGCCGCTGGATCGTCCCGCTGGGCGTGAGCGGTGATCCCCGTTCCGATCACTTCCAGGACCAGGCGCCGCGGTGGGCGGCGGGCGAGCTGATCGAGGTCGTCCGCGATTGGGATGTGTTGCGTGGCACGACCGCAGCAGCGTCGACGCCGTCCACCGCCACATCGACCGAGAGGGAGCCATGCCCGCGTTGACCGAAGCGCGACTGACGCTCTTGCGTCGTCGAATCGCGCAGACCGGCGAACCCGCCCGCACGGCCGCAGCTGACGAACCAAGGACCTCCGTGCCGTTCGGCGAGTTCGGCACTGCCGAACGGCGGATGTGGCGGATCTACGACCTGGATCCGGAATCGGTGTCGCACAACATCGGACTCGTCCTGCAGTTCGGCGGGACGCGAACGCTCCGATCGGTCGTCGACTCCGCCGAACTACTCGTCGAGCGCTTCGGGGTCCTGAGATCGGTGGTCGAGGTCGACAACGAGGGCACGCCGCGTCGCCGCGTCGTGTCGCACGCGGGATCGTGGGACGCATCGGGCACGGTGTGGACCTGGGGCCTGCCGGACGCGGAGGCAACCGGACCCGTCGACGATGCCGACGCGATCGCGACCTCGCTGACCCGCACGCCATTCGATCTGACGTCGGATGTGCCGCTCCGGCTTCGGGTCTCGGGTTCGGACGGCGACGTCACGATGATCCTCGTCGTCCACCATCTCGCCGTCGACGACACCTCATGGCCGCTGCTGCTGGGCACCCTGGTCTCGGGTTCGTGGCCCGGGGACGTCACCGCCGACTCCCGCCCGGTCACACCCGATTCCGCGGCCGTCGCGGCGGCCGCCGACGACGCGGTGCGCCACGCCCTCACGACCTGGGCCGCCGAGGACGTCCGCTATCCGCTCAGCGGCGAGTTGCCCACCGAGAGTGCCGCCGACAGTTGGCTCTCGCCGATGGACGACCGCGACGGCATCAAGGTCGCCGCCCCGGTTGCGGCCGACTCGCTGGCCGCTTTCGGCCGAGTCGCCCAGACCGTCGGGGCCACCCCGAACGCGTTGCTGATCGGCGTGTGTTCGCTGGCCGCGTATGCCCTGACCGGCGCCGCCGATCACGTCCTGGTGGTGCCGGCCGACAACCGTCGTCGGACGCAGTCACCCCAGAACGTCGGATACTGCGGCAACATCATCCCGATGCGGTTCCGCATCGACCCCGACGCCACCGTCGAGCAGGCTCTCCGGGACGCGGGCGCAGTCATCTACCGATCGATGGAACACTCCGGCACCGACTTCGGGCCGATCCTCACCGCGTTGCGACAGCAAGGCGGCCGTTTTCCCGTCATCGAGATCATGGCGTCGGTCCGGCCCGCACCGCTGCGCGGGATCCCGCAACCCGCCGACGCCCCGGTCACCTGCCGGTCGGTGTTCAACGGGATCGCCAACTACCCGCTCTCGATCGCCTTCGAGGCCGACGACGAGAGCACCCGCGTCGAGGTCGACCACCAACCGGGGATCGTCCCCGACACGGTGGCCGACCGCGCCACCGCAGTACTCACCGCACTCGTCGATCTGATTCCGACGTCGTTGCACCAGAACGTCTCCGCACTCGTCGAAACCCTCGCCGAGAGCGCACCACAGAAGGGCAGCGCCGGATGACCGGCCTGCCACCGCGCCACCGCGCACCAGAGTCAACAGGGGGGAACTCAGTGTCCGAAGACCGCCAGTCCGTATGGGGTGCCTCGCGATTCGCCCGTCCCGGCGATGGCTGGGCCGACGTCGGGCGCGGCTTGGCCGAGGTCGCGGCCGCGGTCGGCGACGATCACCACGGCGCCCCGCTGCCGAGCGGTGACCCCGTCGCGGTGCTCGGCGGGGTGACGGCACTACTCGGCCCGCACGGAGTCCCGGAGAACGGGATCGGCGAATCCGAGGCGCTCACCCGGCTCGCCCGCCTGGTGGCCGAGTTCGGACTGGACCTCACCCATCCGATGGCCGCGGCGCATCTGCAACCCGCTCCGCTGTCGGTCGCGGTCGCCGCCGACGCCCTGGCCTCGGCCACCAATGCCTCACTCGACACCTACGATTCCGGCCCGGCCACGCTGGCGCTCGAGACCTGGACCGTCCAGTCGCTGGCTCGTATGGCCGGGTTCGGCGAACATGCCGGCGGTGTCTTCAGTCCCGGTGGATCGATCTCGAATCTGCTGGCGCTCATGATCGCTCGCGACCACACCGCTGCCCGACGGGGCATCGACGTGCGGCACGACGGCGTCGGCGCGTTGCACCGCCCGGCCGTCTTCTGCTCGCGCGTGGCGCACTTCTCGGTCCACCGTGCCTGTGCGGCACTGGGATTGGGCGAAACCGCAGTCATTCCGGTCGAGGTCGACTCGCATCACCGGATGATCCCAGAGGCACTGGAGACGGCCATCCGCGAGGCCGGCGCGGCGACACCGCTGGCGATCGTCGCCACCGCGGGTACCACCGACTTCGGTACCATCGACCCGCTCGGGGAGATCGCCGACATCGCCGAGCGGCACGAGATCTGGATGCACGTCGACGCCGCCTACGGTTTCGGCTCGCTGTTCTCCGACCGCCTCGCCGGTCTGCTCACCGGCGTCGAACGCGCCGACTCGGTCACCCTCGACCTGCACAAGGTCGGTTGGCAGCCGGCGGCCGCGAGCCTCATGCTGCTGTCCGACGCCGATCGCTTCGTGTCCCTGAACCGTTCGGTGGCCTACCTCAACCCCGACGACGACGTGGAGGCCGGGTACAGCGGCCTCCTGGGTCAGACACTGCAGACGACGCGACGGCCCGACGTCCTCAAGGTCGCGGCGACCCTGCTCGCCTACGGACGCCGCACTCTGGGTGACATGCTCGACAAGTGCAACGACCTCGCGGTGTACGCCGAACAGCGAATCGCCACCGAACTGCAGCTCGAGCTCATCGCGCCGGTCACGCTGACCACCGTCGTGTTCCGGTATCGGTGCACCGATCTCGACGCGGTCAACGGCGAACTGCGGCGTCGGTTGATCGCCGACGGCAAGGCACTCATCGGCCGTACCCAGGTCCGGGTGCCCGGTGAGGAAGAGCCCCAGACCTGCCTGAAGCTGACCCTCCTCAACCCGGAGACCTCGGAGAGCGACATCGACGAGCTGTTCGACGAACTGTTGCGCGTCGCGCTCGAGGTGGAGTCGGAAGGCACCGCCGCACCCGGCGCGGAAGTCCACAGTGAAGAAATGGTGAGAGTGTCCGAATGACCCCAGAAGAGAAGACCACTGTTGAGAATGTAGACGTACTCGCGATCGGTTGCGGCCCATTCAATCTGGGCCTCGCCGCGCTCGCCTCGACGCTCGACGACGTGAACCTCCTGGTCGTCGACTCGCGAGACGAGTTCCGGTGGCATCCGGGCCTGATGTTCGACGACGCCACCCTCCAGGTGAGCTTCCTGTCGGACCTGGTGACGCTCGTCGACCCGACCCATCCGCTGTCGTTCCTGAACTACATGGCCGACATCGATCGCATGTACCGGTTCCTGGTACGCGAGGACTTCTTCCCGACCCGCATCGAGTACGAGGCCTACCTGCTCTGGTGCGTGTCCCGGCTCGACTCGCTCCGGTGGGGCACCACCGTCGACGAGGTGGCCTGGGACTCCGAGGCCGACGCGTTCCGAGTCACCGTGCACACCGGCACCACCTCCTCGACGGTCATCGCACGACACGTGGTGGTCGGCATCGGCACCGAACCGTTCGTCCCGCAGGCACTCTCGTCGGACTCGCCCGCGGTGGTCCACAGCTCCGACTACCTGTTCAACCAGGAGAAGGCGCTCGCCGCCGACACCGTCACGGTCATCGGCTCCGGCCAGTCGGGTGCCGAGATCGTCATCGATCTGCTGGAATCGAACCTACGCGGCGGCCCCGCGGTCCGATGGTGGACGCGCACACCATGGTTCGCGCCGCTGGACTTCACGAAGCTCTCGCTGGAGATGACCACGCCGGCCTACATGGACTACTTCCACAGCCTTCCCGAGGCCGCACGGGATCGGGTTCGCCCGCAGCACTGGCAGTTCCACAAGGGCATCTCCACCGACACCCTGGAGCGCCTGCACGACCTGCTGTACCGGCGCCAGTTGCAGGACAAGCTCAACCCGGTGCAGCTGCGGATCTCGGTCGATGTCGAAGGCATCGACACCCTCGCCGACGGCAAGCTCCGGGTCCGCGGCCGTCACCTCGACACCGGCTCCGAGCTGGCCCACACCACCGACATGGTCATCGCCAGTACCGGCTACCAGGCCCGCAGGGCGGACTTCCTGGCCCCGATCGAGTCTGCGCTGCACCGGGATTCGCGCGGACGCCTGGTCATCGGCGCCAACCACGAGATCGAGACCGACGACGCCCTGACCAACCGGATCTTCGTCGCCAATGCCGAGGAGCACGCGCACGGCGTCTCGGCCCCGAACCTCGACATCGGCGCGGTCCGCAACGCACGCATCCTGAACACCGTGCTGGGCCGCGAGGCCTACCGCCTGCCCAGGCACACCGCGTTCACCAGTTTCGGCGCGTCGGACGACGACGACATCGTCGCGCCGTAACCCGCTAGCCGGCTCACGGCCCGATTCGCCACGTGCGGCTCGGGCCGTTGTCGTTGTTGCGAAGTGGCTTCGACACGGCTCCTCGCTGCGCTCGTCGCCTGCTCAACCAGCGGTGGGCCCCCGCTCCCTGAGGAGCCCACGGCGACGGGCACCCCCTGCTCCCTGAGGTGCGAGGAGCGCAAGCGACGAGCCACGAAGGGCCTGGTGAGACACGTTGCGAAGCCCTTCGTGGCTCGCTTCGCTCGCACCTCAGGGAGCAGAGATGTGGATGCTGAGAGTGTTCTTTCGTAGTCCACGACGGCCGCGAGGCCGCAGATACTGAGGTGCGAGGAGCGATAGCGACGAGCCACGAAGGGTCCGGTGCCCCCGAAAACCAACTCGCCCTCCGCATTCCGCGGAGGGCGAGTTCGTTCCAGACCGAGCTCAGTTGGACGCCGCGGCGAACGACGGCTTCAGCAGGTCGAGGACGTACGGGATCGAGTTCGGCGTCGGCGCGTTGAGACCCGTGATCTGCGACTGGGTCATGAACGTGACGGCGTTGTCCTTGACCGCCTTCAGGTTCTTGTACCCGGGCAGCGACTTCAGGGTCTCCGCCTGCTCGGGGGTGGCCGTGGCCACGACGAGCACGTCGGCGTCGAGCATCGGGATGTTCTCGGTGCTCAGCCCGAACCGCGGCTGGCCGGTCCGCTGGTACTCGGCGACCAGCTTGGGAGCCATCTTCATCCCGAGCGAGGTGAACAGCTTTCCGGCGCCGTCGTTCTCGTCACCGAGCACCGACAGCTGGTCGTTGCCGTACATGAACGCGAACGCGTAGGTCTTACCCTTCAGATCCGGGTACTCCTGCGCCACCGCCGCGATCTTCGCGTTGGTGTCGTCGATGATCGACTTCGCCTTCTCCGGGTCGTGCAGCACGGTGCCCATCACCGTGACCATGTCCTGCCAGGGATCGATCTCCTGGTCGCTGATGGCGTTGACCGTCGGGGCCAGCTTCGAGATCTGCTGGAACTCCGGACTGTCCGAGGCGAAGCCGGGTGCGAAGATCAGGTCCGGGTTCAGCTTGGCGATGGTCGTCGCGTCGTCGCCCTTGGTGGGGTCGACGAACGTCGCGTCGGCCAGCTTCTCGCCGTACCACGGCTGCATCTCGCCGGTCGCCGACTTCGAGTAGTCGTAGTACCCGACCGGCGTCTCACCGAACGACAGCACGACGTCGGTCCATTGGTCTCCCAGGGTCACGATCCGTTCCGGGGTGTCCGGGATCGTCACCGACCGGCCGTCCGGCAAGTTGAGTTGAACGGTGCCACCGGCGGATTCGTCATCCGAGCTCGAGCAACCGGCCAGCAGGCCCGCGAACAGGAGTGCACTCGCGGCGAGTGCGCCCAGGCGTGGTCGTGAAATCACGTGAAGATCCCCCAATGGGTTGTCGGTGTCGTCCGGCGGACCGGACCGTGTCACCCCGCGCGGTCAGAGCGAGCAGGGCAGCAGGACGAATCCCGCGATGGTGCAGACGCTTCGGTTGGAGAGCTTCCACTTGTTGCCGCTCCACACGAACGTCATCGAGCGATTCTGGCTACCGCGGCCGACCACGCTGATCTGCAGCGGAGCGGTCAGCGTGTTGCCGCTGACCTGGACGGGTCCCACCATCTGGTAGCTGAGCCCGACATTGCCGTAGGTCGTGATCGCGCGGGCGACGAGGTCGATCTGACGGAGCGCACGCTCACCGCCCTCGAGTTCGGCGGCGCGTGCGGCGCGGCTGCCGTTGGAGTTCRTGACGATGCGGACTTTGGTGTTGAGCTGTCCGGGCGTCAGCGCGGCCGGGCCGGCGGCAACGCTCTGCTGCGGGGCGGCCGTGGTGCCCGGCGCGGGAGCAGGTGCGGGGGCCGCACCCGGAGCCGGCGCGGCTCCTTCACCGGGAGGACCGACCGGTCCACCGATCGCTCCGCCGCCTTCGGGCACGTTCTCCGTCGGGGCCGCCGCCGGCGCTCCGGCCGGTGCGCCGGCGGGTGCGGGCTGACCCGGGACGGGCTGCTGGCCGGCAATGCCCTGCTGGGGCAGCGCGGTCTGCGCGGCACCGAGGTTGACGACGGTCGGCTGTGCGGCGGTGGCGGAGTCGTTGCGCTCGCTGACCACGATGCCCACCACGCCGATCGTCACGACGATCGCGGAGATGATGGCAGCGATGCCTGCCGACGCCAGGACGGTCGGGACGCTGACCCCGCCCGATCGGCTAGACGAACCGGTGTCCGACTCGCGGTGATCGACCCCCGAGTAGTAATCGGCCCCGGCCGGGTCCTGGTAGTTGACGTCGTTGCTCATGTTGTTCTTTCTCCGTGTATGTCTTCGCCCCCGCCGGGCCGACGGCCACCTGTATATTGCAGCCCTCGGACCCCGGATTACAAGGCAAGCCTAAGCTCGCACCCCCGTCAGGTCGACGGGAGGGCCTCCTGAAGTACTTCGTCGAGCGCGGACACGAATCGTTCGGCGTATCCGGGTAGCGCCTGCGCGTCGGTGACGACGCCGAACGTGGTGGTGTGTCCGAGGATCAGGGTCGTCACCGACAGTGAGTAGCCCGCGAGCGGCGACAACGGTGTCAGGGTGACGATCGAACGCCCCAGCACCGACCGGACCCGCGAGAACCCGGGGTTGATGCCGATGTGGATGTCGGGGTGCATGTGGGACATCGACGCGTTCACGATCGCGCGTTGCAGACCCCACAGCGGGGCGCGCGGCAGATCGTCGGCGGCGGCCAGGTACAGCTCCGGCTTGCGCGTTGCTATCGTCTCGAGTTCGCTTCGCGCACGGCCGATCTGACGCGACAGATCAGGCTCGTTGCCGAGCAGGTTGAGGAGCGCCACGGACACCGCGTTGCCGGTGTGCCGGAACTCGTCGTCGAGGGTCACGGGCAGTGTCACGCGGACGACGTCGGCCTGTGGGGACGCGGGCGGGTTGAGGCTGATCGCCCGGCCGATGGCGGCGAGGAGGAACTCGTGAACGGTCGCGCCATTGCCCTTGGCAGCCTTGCGCAGCGTCCGGGTCGACGCGGACAACAGGGCGTACTCGCGCTCGCCCGACTTCGTCAGTGCGGGCCAGGCCCTTTTCTTGCCACCGCCCGCCGCGTGCTGGTCGCCATAGGCGGCCTTCGCCTCTTTGAGTTCCTCGGGATCGATGCCGCTGATCCGGAAGCGCGGGCTGGTGGCAAATCGCTCGAACTCCGCGAGATCGTCGGGCTCCCCGTCCGCGAGGAGGGCGGCGAAGGCCGCCCCCGCGATGCCGTCGGAGATGCTGTGGTGCACCCGGAGCAGGACCCACTGTCCGACACCTTCGGCACCCGCCGACGGCGTGAACAGGGTGATGTCCCAGAACGGGCGCGGACGCGGCAGCGGCGACTCGAGCAGTTTCGTCACCCGTCGCTGGAGATGGGCGCGGTCGGTGAACCCGAACTCGGTCACGTGCTCGCCGGCATCCCAGCTGTCGTCGGCGAGCACCACTTCGGGCTTGCGCCAGCGGCCGTTGCGGATGCCCAGCCGGAAGATCTCGAACAGCCCGGCCCGCTCCCGGACCCGCGTCCGCACCTCGTCGAGGCCGAGCAACGCCCCGTCGCTCTCGAGCTGCAGGATCATCGACCAGTGCATGGGCGCACTGTCTTTGTCCATGTGCAGGTAGGTGTGGTCGGGCGGCGCGAGTTCGGTGACACGCGCGTCGGCCGGTGCCTGGCTGGCTGGGCTGTTCATGGGATGACCGCCTGGGTGAGAGGGACGATGGCTCGAGCGCTTCAGGACACCGGCGAGCCGGTGCCGTGGAGTTCGGAGTCGACGAACATGGCCTGGTACCGCTCGGTGTCGGGTTTCATCGCCGCCGCGACCAGTTCCCACAGCACCTCGTCGGTGCCGCCGCCGACGCGGGCCAGTTTCATGTCCCGCCACCAGCGACCGATCGGGGATCCGGTCTCGAGGTAACCGATCCCGCCGAAGATGTGCAGGCACTCCGACGCGACCTCTTCCCCGAGGTTGGCGGCGGTGGCCTTCAGCGCCGCGGCGGTGCGCAGGTTGATCTTGCCCTCCGCGGCGACTCCGGCCAGCGAGTAGCGCAGGACGTCGACCCTGGCCTGCAGATCGGCGACGCACAGCCGGAGCGCCTGATGGTCGTAGAGCTTCTTGCCGAACTGGGTGCGCTCCACCATCCGGGCGAGTGTCACGCCGATCATCACGTCGCACGCGGCGGCGATCTGGGCGGCCACCGAGTACCGCTCGTGCGCCAACCCCCAGCTGATGATCGCCAGGCCCGTCCCCGGCCGGGCGATCATCGCCTCGTCGGGAATCCAGGCGTCGATGGTCACCGGCGCGGTGTCGAGGGGCCCGGCGCCGAGTTTCGCATATGGCTTCCCCACCGTCACCGACTCGATCGGGACGGCGGCCAACGCTACGTTGCCGCCCACGTCGGGACCGTCGTCGACGCCCCGGCAGACCACGAACACGTGGTCCGCGATCGGCGAGAGAGACACGAACTTCTTGTGCCCGACGACGCGGAACCCGCCGTTCTCCGGGAGGATCCGGGTCTCGGAGTTCTGTAGATCCGACCCGCCCTGCTCCTCGGATGCCCCGATGCACAGCACGGTCTCGGCGGTCAGGGCGCGCTGGGCCAGGTTTTTGAGGTAGTCGTTGCGGCCGAAGCGGCGGAGGATGGCGATGGCCGAATCGTGCAGGCTCACACCCACTCCGATGGCCGCGGAACCCAGCGCGCCGAGATGTGCGCCGAGGGCGAAATGGTCGTGGAGGTCGGTGACCTTGCGGTCCTCCCACTTGCGGACGAAGACGCCCTCGGCACCGAGGTGTTCGAGCAGGGGCCGCGGGAATCGGTGATCCCGCTCGGCCTGCGCCGTCCATGCCGTCACCTGGTCGTCGAACGCGGCGTCGAGCAGTTCGGCGTACGTCTGCACTGGGGTCTCCACAGTCATGTCGGGTCCGGGTCCTCTCAGGCCGGGGTGCCGGCCTTCGACCGGATGAGGTCCTCGAGGTCGCCGACGGTCTTGGACTCGAAGAGCTCCCGTTCCGACAGCTTCACGCCGAGACGCTCTTCGATCGCCACCACGCCGATGGCGAACGCCACCGAGTCCAGCCCGAGGTCGTCGATCAGCTTCGAGTCGCGGCTGATGTCGCCGAGCGCGAGGTCGAGGTCCTCTTCGAGGATGCCGCGCAGGGCTTCGGTGATGTGGTCGGACATGTGCTGGCTCCTGGGGTGGGGATGTTCGGTCGAAAGTATCGGTCGGTCAGCGCGGGACCACGTACGGGGCGACGCTGGCCAGCTTCTCGCAGGTCTCGGTGAACTCGCGCTCCGGCGTGGACTGGGCGACGATCCCGGCACCGGCACGCAGCCACGCGCCTTGCCCGGACGAGAAGATGGTGCGCAGGGCCAGGGTCGCCTCGAGCTCGCCCATCGATGACGCGGTGAGGATCGCGCCGGAGTACAGGCCGCGGCGTCGGGGCTCGAGACGGTCGATCGCCTCCACGGCCGGGGTCTTGGGGATGCCCGACGCGGTGATCGACGGGAACACCACCTCGAGTGCGCGCCAGGGGGTTTCGTGGTCGGCGAGGGTCCCGCGCACGGTCGAGGCCAGATGCTGGACGCTCCCGCGCTCACGAACCTCCATGAACTCACTCACGGCCGTGGTGTCCGCAGTGGCGATCGAGGAGATCTCGTCGAAGCACGCACGTACCGACATGGCATGCTCGGCGATCTCCTTGGCATCCGAGAGCAGGTCGGCGCGGGCCGCCGCGTCCTGCTCCGCCGAGATCCCGAAAGCCCTTGTGCCGGCCAGTGGTTCGGTGACCACGGTCCGGTCGTCGTGCACCGCGACGACGAGTTCGGGACTGAACCCGGCCGCCTGCAGGTCACCGAGCGAGAGCAGGTAGCTCCGGGCGGGGTTGTTGTCGGCACGGCCGCGGGCGTAGGTGGCGGGGATGTCGACGTCGAACGGGATGTCGACGGCGCGCGAGAGGATCACCTTCTGGTACCGGCCGGCTTCGATCTCGGCGACAGCCGTGGCCACACGGCCGCGGTAGTCGTCCGGGTCGGACTGCACGTCCACCGGCCGTGACTCGACGGAAACGGTTGCTCGCGAAGCGATCTCGAGGAGACGACCGGCACGCTCGGCGTCGAGCGACCCGGTGTCGACCCCGTCGGCATCGACGGTCGCCTCGAACTCGGGAACGATGAGGTGCGCCAGCACCGTGTCCTCGGGAACGCGCTCGAGTATGCCGTGATAGGGCGCGCAGAAGTCGAAACCGACCCAGCCGTAGACGCGCCAGTCGGGAATCGACAGCGACGCGGTCGCGGCGGCGAGCGCATCGGCGGGGTCGCCATGCCAGGACGTCGTCGTGCGGTCGCCCTGATCGTCGACGATGACCTCACTGCGTGTGATCACCACGCGGGCGCGGACACCCGCCGCGAAGGTCCAGCGCCGGTCACGCTCGTAGACGACATGGTCGCCGAATTCGCCGGAGCCGGCCCAGGCGGCCGTGATCCGCGCGGCGTCGGACTCGCTCAGCGGCGAGGCCGGCGCGAGCAGGTCGACGAACTGCGCGGCGTGCGATTCGGTTGTCAGCGACATGTCCTTCGTTCCTCCGGTCGTGATGCACTCGAGCACCGATGATCATAGGGAATCTTAGGGCAGCCTAATCAAACAATCCCCCGCGGGTCGACAGCCGACCTCCCGCCCTGCATCGACCGGTAAGGTTACCCTATCCTGCCTGTGTTTGAATGAACTCATGCCGACGCATCTCGACCCCGCGACCGATCTGCTCGACGGTTTCGCTCCCCACACCGACGCACAGGCACAGAAGTACCGCGACGCCGGCGTCTTCCTCGACCGCCCGTTGTTCGCCGGCCTCGATCTGGCCGCCGAGCGAACTCCCGACTCCCCTGCGCTGACCGATGCCTCCACCGACGGGCCGCGCACGCTCACCTATGCCGAGTTCCGCGACGCCACCCTCCGTCGTGCCGCCGGTTTCGTCGCGGCCGGACTGCGGCCGACGCAACGGGTCGTGTTGCAGCTGAACAACTCCCTCGACTTCGCGGTCACCCTGTACGGCCTCCTACGCGCGGGTGTCGTGCCGGTGATGACGCTGCCCGCGCACCGGATCACCGAGATCGCCCATCTCGCAGCCGGTGCCGGCGCGGTCGCCTACATCGGTGAGGACGGCCGCCGGGGGTTCGACTACCGCGAGCTCGCGACCGAACTTCAGTCACGGGTGCCCGACGTCGCGCAGGTCTTCATCTCCGGCGAACCGGGTCGATTCACACCGCTCCCCGACGCCGACCCCGCCTCGGTCGAGCTCCCGGCCGCCCCCGACGCCGGTCTACCCGCCCTGTTCCTCGTATCGGGGGGCACCACCGGACTGCCGAAACTCATCGCGCGCACGCACGACGACTACGACCTCAACGCCCGGCTGTCCGCGGACGTCGCCGGCCTCACCGCCGACGACACCTACCTCGTCGCCCTGCCGGCCGCGCACAACTTTCCGCTGTGCTGCCCGGGAATCCTGGGCGTCTTCGGTGCGGGCGGCCACGTCGTCCTCGCCGACAACCCCAGCCCGGACAACACTTTCGACCTCATCGAGCGGCACCGCGTCACGGTGACCGCGCTCGTCCCCGCGCTCGCTCAACTCTGGTGCGCGGCGACCGAGTGGGAGCCGGCGGACATCAGCTCCCTGCGCCTGCTGCAGGTGGGCGGCGCCAAACTGGCCCAGTCCGACGCCGTCGCCCTCGACGCGGCCCTCGGCCCCGTCGTCCAGCAGGTCTTCGGCATGGCCGAGGGGCTGATCTGCTACACCCGTCTCGATGAACCACGCGACCTGGTCCACCAGGTGCAGGGTTCGCCGATGTCGGAACTCGACGAGGTGCGGGTGGTCGACGAGGACGGCGCCGACGTCCCCGACGGCACAGAAGGTGAATTGCTGGTACGCGGCCCGTACACGATCCGCGGCTACTACCGCGCCGCTRCCCACAACGAGAAGTCCTTCACACCGGACGGGTTCTACCGGTCCGGGGACAAGGTCACCCGGCTGCCGTCGGGGCACCTGGCCGTGACCGGCCGCATCAAGGACACCATCGTGCGCGCCGGGGAGAACGTCGCCGCCGACGACGTCGAGGAGAACCTCCTCGCCCACGATTCGGTCCGGCAGGTCGCGGTGGTCGGCCTCCCCGACGACGCACTCGGCGAGAAGATCTGCGCCGCCGTGGTCCTCTCGCACGAACACCCGGCGGGCCGGCCGCTCGAGCTGGCGACGATCCGTACGTTCCTCGCCGAACGCGGTCTCGCGTCCTTCAAACTGCCCGACGTGGTCCGCGTCGTGACCACCCTGCCGGTCACCGCGGTCGGCAAGATCGACAAGAAGGTGCTTCGAGAGACGCTGCTGGCCCCACCGACCGGCTGAGGTCCCCCCGCTCCCTGAGGTGCGAGGAGCGAAAGCCACCGGGCCGAGCAAGCGACGAAGGAGCGCGTCGAGGTCTACGAGCCTCGAAGGGCCTGGTGACGCAGCGCAGGAACCAGCCACCCTCACACCGGGGCGAGCGGCACGATCCCGGGATGGCTGTCGAGGTAGCGCTTGGTGAACGTGCACACCGGCCGGAGGCGGGCACCCTGTTCGCGGGTGTAGTGCACGGCGCTACGGGTGAGTCGCGTGGCGAGTCCGTGTCCGCTGTATTCGTCGTAGAGCACGGTGTGCAGCACGGTGATGGTGGTCTGACCGTCCGCCGACTCGGTCGAATAACCGAGCACGCCGACCAGGTCGCCGGCGACCCAGAGTTCGAATCGGTCGCGGTCGGGATTGTGTACCACCTGCGAGATTTGTTGCAGGATGGACTTCGCCGACTGTGGTGGTCGCTGACGATGCTTGCGTAGCACCCGACCCTCCTCACCTCGTGATCGCGGACATCGGATCACCGGCGCGTACCTGCCACACGCGACAGCGCCACCCCTGTGATCCGGGTCACACGGTACCTTACGGAACCGTAACTGCCGACCCCGATCGTGTGATCGTCGCAAATCGATACGGTCTTCCCCACCCGCACGACCCGACCGGACGATGCGATGTAGGGTGGCGGACGCACGACAACTACACACCGCGGGGGCTCTCACGATGACCGAGGGCTGAGATGGCGACGGGCGGTCGCCGACCGCTCGAACCTGTCCGGGTAATGCCGGCGTAGGGAGACCAGCCATGGGCACACGTGTATCCACCACCCGCAACAGCAGCGCACCCGCCGATTCCGGGTTCCTGACCCTCGGCCCGATCGAGGGCAGCGCCAAGCACTACCTCGCCGTCGACGACCTGCGTGTGCCGCAGCGTCGAATCCAGCTCACCAACGGCGAACACCTCGACGTCTACGACACCTCCGGCCCCTACACCGATACGGCGGCGCACATCGACGTCGAGAAGGGCCTCACCCCCACCCGCGACAGCTGGCATCGGCCCGACCCGATCGACGGCGCGAGCACCCAGCTGGCCTGGGCGCGTGCCGGCATCATCACCGACGAGATGCGGTTCATCGCCGCCCGGGAGGGCGTCGACGCCGAACTGGTCCGGTCGGAGGTCGCCATCGGCCGCGCGGTCATCCCGGCCAACCACCGCCACCCCGAGTCCGAACCGATGATCATAGGCAAGAACTTCGCGGTGAAAGTCAATGCGAACATCGGTAATTCGGCGGTGCGCAGCTCGATCTCCGACGAGGTCGAGAAGATGGTGTGGGCCACCCGCTGGGGCGCCGACACGATCATGGATCTCTCGACCGGCGCCGACATCCACACCACCCGCGAGTGGATCATGCGTAACTCGCCGGTCCCCGTGGGGACGGTTCCGATCTACCAGGCGCTGGAGAAGGTCAACGGCGATCCCGCCTCGCTGACCTGGGAACTGTATCGCGACACCGTCATCGAGCAGGCGGAGCAGGGCGTCGATTATATGACCGTCCATGCCGGTGTCCTGCTGCGCTACGTTCCGCTGACCGCGAAGCGGGTGACGGGCATCGTCTCGCGCGGCGGTTCGATCATGGCGGCCTGGTGTCTCGCGCACCACCGGGAGTCGTTCCTGTACACGCACTTCGACGAGTTGTGCGAGATCTTCCGCCGCTACGACATCACGTTCTCCCTCGGCGACGGCTTGCGCCCCGGATCGATCGCCGACGCGAACGACGAGGCCCAGTTCGCCGAACTCCGCACTCTCGGCGAGCTGACCGCGATCGCCAAATCGCATGGTGTGCAGGTCATGATCGAAGGCCCCGGGCACGTCCCGATGCACAAGATCGCCGAGAACGTGCGCCTGGAGGAGGAGCTGTGCGAGGAGGCCCCCTTCTACACCCTGGGTCCGCTCGCCACCGACATCGCGCCGGCCTACGACCACATCACCTCGGCCATCGGCGCGGCGATGATCGCTCAGGCCGGCACCGCGATGCTGTGCTACGTGACTCCGAAAGAGCATCTAGGACTTCCGGACCGCGACGACGTCAAGGTCGGCGTGATCACGTACAAGATCGCGGCGCACTCGGCCGACCTGGCCAAAGGCCACCCGCGGGCACAGGAACGCGACGACGCACTGAGCAAGGCGCGCTTCGAGTTCCGCTGGACCGACCAGTTCAATCTCGCCCTCGACCCCGACACCGCGCGCGCATACCACGACGAGACGCTACCCGCCGAGCCCGCGAAGACCGCCCACTTCTGCTCGATGTGCGGACCCAAGTTCTGCTCGATGCGGATCTCGGCGGACGTCCGCGCCTACGCCGAGGAGCACGGTCTCGTCACCGCGGACGACATCGACCGGACTATCGCCGAGGGCATGGCCGCGAAGTCGGCCGAGTTCGCCGAGGCCGGTAACCGCGTGTACCTCCCGCTCCAGACGACCGGCGGCGCCTGATGCGCACAGACGACGCACGACGACGCACAGTCGACGCGAATCAGCGCACGGTCGACGAACAGGCCTACACGGGACTCCCGCTGTCACCGCCCGGAACGGCCCCGGTACGGGTCCTGACGATCGCGGGTTCGGACTCCGGCGGGGGCGCGGGAATACAGGCAGACATGCGCACCTTCGCCCTGCTCGGGGTGCACGGGTGTGTCGCGGTGACCGCGGTGACGGTCCAGAACTCGGTGGGCGTGAGCGGGTTCGAGGAGATCTCACCGCAGACCGTGGCGGCGCAGATCGACTCCGTGTCCGGTGACATCGGTGTGGCCGCGGCGAAGACCGGGATGCTCGCGTCGGCGCCCATCATCGAGGCCATCGTCGAGCAGTGCCGCACGAGCGGTATCGGCCGGGACACATCCGTTCCGCTGGTGGTCGATCCGGTGTGCGCGTCGATGCACGGCAACCAGCTGCTCGCCGACTCGGCACTCGACACCCTGCGGCACAGCCTGTTTCCCCTCGCGACGGTGGTGACCCCGAACCTGGACGAGGTTCGCCTGATCACCGGGATCGAGGTCACCGATACCGCGTCGCAACGCGACGCGGCCAGGGCGCTGCTCGATCTCGGGCCGCGCTGGGCGCTGGTGAAAGGCGGGCACCTACGAAGCTCGGACCACTCCCCCGATCTGCTCTACGACGGCCACCGGTTCATCGAGCTCAGCCACGAACGCATCGACACCCCGCATGACCACGGCGCCGGCGACACCCTCGCCGCCGCGATCGCATGCGCGCTGGCCCACGGGCACGACGTTCCCGCGGCGGTCGGCTTCGGCAAGGACTGGGTGACCCGCTGCCTGGCCGCTGCGTATCCACTGGGCGCCGGCCACGGTCCGGTCAATCCGCTGTGGCGTGTGGGCGTCGGGTCGGCGGACTGACGCGACGCCGGTTCCGAACCCGAGAAACAGACAACGCTCCCCGACGGCGACCGGCGCCATCGGGGAGCGTTGTCTGTGTCGAGGGACCGTCAGGCGGTTCCGCTGAGGGCCTTGCTCTTCAAGTGCTCGAACTCCTGGGGTGTGATCGCGCCCGAGTCGAGCAGGTTCTTCGCGTCGGCGATCTGCTGGGTCGGCGAGGTGCCTGCGACGGACCGGATGTACTCGTCGGACGCCTGCTTGGCCTCGCTGTAGGCCTCACGCTGACGCTCGGCCATCCCCTTGCCCTTGGCGAGCAGGTACACGATGGCGGTGAGGTACGGGAGGAAGATCAAGAAGACAATCCAGGCCGCCTTCTGCCAGCCCGACGCGGCCTTGTCCCGGAACAGGTCGCTGATGATGTGCCACAGGACGATCAGGTAGGCCACGAACGCGAAGATGACGATCGTGTACCAGATGAAGTCCCAGAATGAATCCCACATCGGAGTGTCTCCCTTGTCTAGAAGAAATCGGCGAGTTCAGAGCCGAGCACATGAACCGTTATGAAGCATTACACAGCACCGACCTCGACACCGTGACGAACTGGAAAGATGTTCGTGAAATCGTGTGAAAAGACCATTGCGGGCGCAATTCCTCCGATTTCGCCCCGCACGATCACAACTTCGCGAAGGGCGACATGGAATCTCACCCGGTAGGTATCGAGAAGGTCGAGCTCGGTCTCGACACGTTCGGGGACATCACCGCCGAACCCGACGGCACATTGCGCTCGGGGTCGCAGACCCTGCGCGATCTGCTCGAGCAGGCCATCCTCGCCGACACGGTCGGCGTCGACTTCCTCGGTGTCGGTGAGCATCACCGGGACGACTACGCGGTGTCGGCACCCGAGGTCGTACTCGGCGCCATCGCGGCGCGCACCACCCGGATGCGTCTCGGTTCGGCCGTCACCGTCCTGAGTTCCGATGATCCGATCCGCGTGTTCCAGCGGTTCTCGACAGTCGATGCGTTGTCGTCGGGTCGTGCCGAGGTGATCCTCGGGCGCGGGTCGTTCACCGAGTCGTTTCCGCTGTTCGGTTTCGACCTCTCCGATTACGAGGAACTGTTCAGCGACAAGCTGGCCCTGTTCGCCGAACTGCGCACCGGCCGACCGGTCTCCTGGTCGGGTTCCACGCGCAGTCCTCTGCAGTCCCAGACGGTCTACCCCGAACTCGAGAACCCGCCCCTGCCGACGTGGATCGCGGTCGGCGGCAGCCCGGAGTCGGTGGTACGTGCCGCGTCGTACGGTCTGCCGCTCATGCTCGCGATCATCGGCGGCGACCCACTGCGCTTCAAGCCGTACGTCGATCTCTATCACCGCGCCCTGCGCGAGATGGACAAACCGCTGATGCCCGTCGGCGTGCACTCACCGGGACATGTCGCCGACACCGACGCGCAGGCACGCGACGACCTGTGGCCGCACTACCGCGAGTACGTCGGGCGCATCGGTCGCGAACGCGGCTGGCCGCCGCCGACCCGCATCGAGTTCGAGCGGTCGACCGGACCCGGCGGCTCGCTCTACGTCGGGTCGCCCGACACCGTCGCCCGCAAGATCGCGTCGACCGTCCAAGCACTGGGACTGAGCCGATTCGACCTGAAGTACTCGCACGGGACACTCGGCCACGCCGAGCTCATGCGCAGTGTCGAGCTCTATGGGACGCAGGTCATCCCGCGGGTGCGCGAACTGCTCAGCGTCGGGTCAGGGTGAGCTGGAAGTCGCCCGCGGGATCGGTCCACGCCGACACGACGGACAGTCCGGCCGACTCGAGTTCTTCCGCGAGCGCCCCCGGCTGGAACTTGGTGCTGATCTCGGTGTGGATCTCGGTTCCCGCGGGCACCCGCCACGATCGGCCCAGCACACCGAAGTACGCGTCGACGTCCCGCCGGGCGCGAAGCCACATCTCGACGCGGTGCTCGCCCGGATTCCAGCGGGCGATGTGTTCGAAGTCGTCGGCGTAGAGCCCGCGAGCGTCGAGGCCGGCACGGAGCACCTCGATCATGTTCCGGTTGAAATCGGCGGTCACACCGGCACTGTCGTCGTAGGCGGCGACGAGCCGCCCGGTGTCCTTGACGAGGTCGGTACCGAGGAGGAAGTAGTCACCCGGAGACAACGAGCCGACCATCGAACGATAGAACTCCGCGCGCGCAGCAGGATCGAAGTTGCCAATCGTGCCACCGAGGAACACCGCGAGGCGCGGGCCGTCGGCGGGCGGGAGATCCAGGTCGGGCTCGGTGAAGTCGGCGACCACGGGGACGACGTCGATCCCGGGATAGTCGACGGCGAGCACTTCGGCTGTCGTCGTGAGCATCTCGGTGCTGACGTCGACGGGGACGTAGGTCGGACGCTCACCGTCGGCGGCCGCGTCCACGAAGGCGTCGAGCAGCAGACGCGTCTTGGTCGATGTGCCCGAGCCCAGTTCGACGATGACGTCGGCACGGGTCGTCGAGGCGATCTCGGCCGACCGCGCGCGCAGGATCGCGGTCTCGCGGCGGGTGGGATAGTACTCGGGCAGACGGGTGATCTCGTCGAAGAGCTTGCTGCCGCGCTCGTCGTACAACCACTTCGTCGGGAGGACCGGCGGTTGCTGCCACAATCCCGAGAGTGCGTCTGCGGCAAGGCCCCCGATGGCCGTCTCCCCGGTGGTCGCCGTCACCGGGGTGTCGCTGTCGAGGCTCATCGGGCCAGCCGGAGTCCCGAGAAGACCCAGCGCGACGGCGCCGGGAAGAAGTTCCGGTACGTCAGTCGTTCGTGACCCACAGGCGTCACCGCGCTCGCCCCGCGCAGCACATGCTGGTCGGACATGAACTTGCCGTTGTATTCACCCACCGCGCCGTTGGCGGGCACGAAGCCGGGATAGGGCAGGTACGCACTGGCCGTCCACTCCCACACATCCCCGATCATCGCCGCACCGACGCGGCCGGGATGACATCGGTCCGGGTCGAGCAGGGCCCCGCGCTCGGTACCCAGTGAGCCGGCAGCGATCTCCCACTCGAATTCGGTGGGCAGCCGGGCCCCCGCCCAGCGGGCGTAGGCGTCGGCCTCGTAGAACGAGACGTGCAGGACGGGCTCGTCGGGCACGATCCGCCGCCGGCCGGACAGGGTGTACGTCGTCCAGTCCGACGGGTCGGTGGAGCGCGCACCCGTTTCGTCGCGCCAGTATCCCGGTGCGTCCCATCCGGTCTGGCGGATGGTCGCCCACCCGTCGGACAACCAGAATTCGGCGCGCCGGTAACCGTCGTCGGCCATGAACTCCAGCCAGTCGGCGTTGGTGACCGCGCGGTCGGCTATCTCGAAGTCCTCGAGATACACCCGGTGCCGGGGGCCCTCGTTGTCGTAGGAGAATCCGCTGCCCAACGCGCCGATCTCGTTGACGCCGCCCTCGAACTGCCGCCAGCCCAACGCTTTCGCGATGCCCGGTTCGTCGGGTTCGCGATCGATGTACACCGGCCCGAACGTATTGGTGGAGAAGAGATGCTTGATGTCCATGAGCAGCAGCTCTTGGTGCTGCTGTTCGTGATTGAAGCCGAGTTCGACGAGTTCGAGTGCGGCCTCGTCGAGGTCGCCGCGCTCGAGGAGATCCACCATCGCGGCGTCGACATGCTCGCGGTAGCGGGTCACATCGCGGACACCCGGCCGCGTGACGAGACCGCGATCAGGTCGTGGATGCCGTTCTCCCACAGCCTCGTAGTAGCTGTTGAACAGGTACCGGAACGTGTCGTCGTAGACCTTGTACGCGGGGTCACGCCGCAGGATGAACTCCTCGAAGAACCAGGTGACGTGCGCCCGGTGCCATTTCGCCGGGCTCGCCTCGGTCATCGACTGCGGTGTCTGGTCCTCGGGCGAAAGCCGTTCGGACAGCGTGTCGGTCAGGGCGCGGACGTCGAGGTAGCGACGCGCGACATCGGTGACGACACCGTTCGCCGGCGGGCTCTCGGCGGACCGGGTGTCTGTGGACTGGGGACGAACCGACGGTTCGGTGATGCTCACTGGATAACCTCCCGTGGCAAAGCCTGGAGCGGCCGGCGACGACTTCGCCGATCTCCGCATCCATCGTCATGACGCTTGCCGTTCCTGTCAACGCACAGGCTCTTATCGGCCTCGACGTGTCGTCGTCAACTCGGGGTTGACGCGATCGACTCGTCAACCTACGGTTGACGCATGCCCCAGAATTCAGTCACCATCCGTCTCGACGACCTGATCCATGCCATCCGCAAGGTCCACGACGACCCGCTGGACCAACTCTCCGACGCGGTGGTCGCCGCGCAGCACCTGGGCGACATCGCCGACAGCCTGATCGGTCACTTCGTCGACCAGGCCCGCCGCTCGGGAGCATCGTGGACCGCGATCGGCACCAGCATGGGCGTGAGCAAACAGGCCGCTCAAAAGCGGTTCGTCGACCGCGTGTCGTCCGCGGGCGAGAACGATGCACCCGGCGCGGACAACCCGTTCTCGCGTTTCACGCCCCGGGCCGCGAACGTACTGATGGCCGCGAACGCGGCAGCGGCCGCGGGCCGTGCCGAGCACGTGACCCCGGCCCACATCGCGCAGGCCCTCACGGCCGAACCGAAGTCCCTCGTGTTCCATGTGCTGCGGGACTCCGGCGTCGACGCCGACGCCTGGCGTGCGGCCATCGCGCCGCTGCTCCCGGCACCGCGGGACATCGCCGACGACGAAGCAACGAGCGTGGTGCCCTACGACGACGCGTCGAAGTCGGTCTTGGAGTCGACTGTCGGCGCCGCCCTCGATCTCGGGCACAACTACATCGGCACGGAGCATCTCCTGCTCGGCTTCTTCGCCGATGGCACGCTTGCCGAGGCGATGAGCGGGCTGGGCCTCACGGCCGATGCCGTCCGCTCGACCATCGTCGCGACGCTGGCGCAGGTATTGGAGCAGCCCGGCGCCGGGAGCGAAGCGAGCGGGCCGAATCAAACCGGCGCCGGGAGCGAAGCGAGCGGGCCGAATCAAACCGGCGCCGGGAGCGAAGCGAGCGGGCCGGGTCAGACCGACTAGTCCGAATCGGAGATGTAGTGCACCGCAGCCTCTTCCGCGGAGGCCCCGGCGCCGTCGATCCCGGCGTCCTCGGCGACGGCGTCCGACTCGGTGTCGATACCAGATCCGGCATCCGGGGCGATGAGACGTCCGGCGCGGCGGTCGCCGACCTCGTCGTCTTCCTCGAACTCCTCGTCACGGTCGGAATCGTGTGCGCGCCAATCGGTCCGCGCACGTTCCTCGGCAGTGATCTCGTCGAGCGGATCGACCGCTCCGACGTCGGGCTCCTCCTCGGCCAGCCGCTCGTCGAGCGTCTCGCCCTCGGCCTGTTCCCGGGAGGTCAGCCCGTGGACGGCACCCTTGGGGACATAGTCGGGCGGTGAGTACCCCTCGTCGAGGACGTCGTCGACGCCGCGGTCGTCCAGAGTGTCCTCCGGCTGCAGTTGGTCGTCCTCGTCCAGGCTGTACTCGCCGTCCGAACCCTCCGGGGTGCTACCGATGTCGTCCTTCATCCTTGCCACGATGCCAGCCCGCCGGGAGTCCCGCCAGGACGACCCGACGGCGCGACGTGGCCGACCGCTGTCGGTCGCGCTCACCCGGTTCGGCCGAATCGCCGGTGCCGTCGTGCCGGATCGGCGACAATGTCGAGGGTGATCGAGGAAATGCAGGCCGAGGCCCGGGCGCTGCTCTCGGCCGGTGAATACGACCACGCGCTGGCCGAGTTCTCCGTGCTCCGCGAGATCAGATCGCGCCGCGAGGGACCGTATTCGGTGATGTACCTGTCCAATCTGCACGACTGCGTCCGCTGCATGTCCCATCTCATGCTGTGGTCCGACGCCAGCCACCTGTGTCGTGAACTGCACGGCAAGTACGTGCGCACGCACGGGCGCGCCGAAGCCGACACGGTCGACGTCGCGAAGCACTGGGCTTGGGCGCTCGTGCACCTGCACGACTATCCGCCGGCCGTCCGGTTGTACCTGCTGACCGCCGACGCGCTCTGGAAGTCCGATCCCGCCCAGGCGCAACGTCTGCTCGGCGCGGCGGTGGTCCATCGGCACGACACCGATCCCCTCGCGCTGATCTCGCCGGGGCTCATCGACGGTGTCGGACTCCGTCACGCCGACGAGGAGCGAGAACTGCTCACGCGCCTGGTCGATAGGTTGGCCGATGGTGGCGGCGCTCCGGCGAGCGCGGCCACCATCGACGGTCTGGCTCTGGTGTGAGCCGTCAGACGACGTCTCGGCGTCGCCGTCGCATGATGTAGCTGTCGGCGCCCATCCGGCCGGCCGACGTGTAGCCGACGGCCAGCAGGCCCGCGATCAGCGCGAGCGGCCACTCGTAACCGCCGTCCATGTTCCAGAACCCGGCGTCCCAGTGCACGAACACGATCGCGCCGATCATGTCGGCGATCAGCAGGGTCGCGACGATCGGCAGCAGCAGTCCGAGGATCAGCAGGATGCCGCCGATCAGCTCGACCCATGTCGCGTAGTACGCGGCGAGCTCTGGGTAGGGGATGTCCATGCCGGCCGGGCCGAATGCCGCCTTGGTGGCGTCCATACCCTGGGTGACCAGCTTCTGCCACCCGTGGGCGATGAAGATGATGCCGAGTATCAGGCGCGCGAGAAACTGCGCCACACTACCGAATCCGCTCATTCCGCACTCCTCGAATCGATCGGGCGGGCCGGCTGTGCCGCCGCCAGGTACTCTCTCAGTGTCCGGGACAGCATCGCCCCGTCGCGGGTGAACAGCCGAATCGAGACGTCACCACCGAACCGCAACCGCTTCGTGACCGGTCGCAGCGCGTCGCCGACGCGACTCGTCGAGGCGCGCCGCCGCACGTCAGCCCGCCGGGGCAGAACGGAGTAGGAGTCGAGAGTGCCGGGAAAGTCTGGGCTGGGTTCACGTGGCAACTCCGGGCAACCCGTGCTGGGGGCACCCGCCGACGTCCTCGACACATATCTGCCCGACAACGGCAATCTGGGCTACCGGATCTCTCGATACGATCTGGAACTCGAGTACAAGGTGTCGAGCAACCGCCTCGAGGGCACCGCGATCCTGACCGCGACGTCGTACGCCGAGCTCAAGCGTTTCACCCTCGACCTGGCGAGCTCGCTGTCGGTGCAACGGGTGTCGGTCAACGACAAGCGCGCCCGCTACTCGCATCGTCGGCACAAGCTGACCATCACCCCCGACACTCCACTCCCCCCGGGCGGGGCGATGACCGTCACCGTCCGGTACCACGGCAGTCCGCATCCGATCCGCGGCCCGTGGGGTGAGGTCGGTTGGGAGGAACTGACCGACGGCTCGCTCTGCGCGAACCAGCCCAACGGGGCGGCGTCGTGGTTCCCCTGTGACGACCACCCGAGCGCCAAGGCGCCGTATCGGATCTCGATCACCACCGACAGCCCGTATCACGCGCTCGCCAACGGCGTCCTGGAGTCCAAGCGGGTCCGCGCCGCGCAGACCACCTGGGTCTACGAGCAGGTGGAACCGATGCCCACCTACCTGGCGTCGATCCAGATCGGTCAGTACAAGCAGATCTCGTTGGCGTCCAAACCGATTCCGGTCTCGGGCCTCGTCCCCTCGCGACTCGAGGAGAACTTCGGGGTCGATTTCGGTCAGCAGACCGAGATGATGGCGGCGTTCGTCGAGATGTTCGGGCCGTATCCGTTCCCGCAGTACACCGTCGTGGTCACCGACGACGAACTCGAGATCCCCATCGAGGCACAGAGTTTCTCCACCTTCGGGGCCAATCACTGCGACGGTAGCCGGCACGCGGAGCGGTTGATCGCCCACGAGCTCGCGCATCAGTGGTTCGGCAACTCGGTGACCGCGGCCCGCTGGCGCGACATCTGGCTCCACGAGGGTTTCGCCTGTTACGCCGAATGGCTGTGGAGTCAGCACTCGGGCGGCCGCAGCGCCGACGAATGGGCGCGTCACTACTACGCGAAACTCGAATCGTCGCCGGTGCGTGTGCCACTCGCCGATCCCGGTCCGCGCAAGATGTTCGACGACTGGATCTACAAACGCGGCGCACTCACCCTGCACGCCCTGCGGCTGACCATCGGTGACGGCGACTTCTTCGCGCTGCTGCAGCGGTGGACCGACAAGTATCGGTACGGCTCGGTGACCACCGAGGACTTCATGGCGCTCGCCGCCACCCACTCGTCGAAACCGCTCAAGGATCTCTGGGACGACTGGCTGTTCACGCCCGAGCTGCCGCCGTTCCCGGGTCCTTCCTGAACCGTTCGATGACGACCGATCCGACGACGCCGGGTCCGGACGCCGGTTCGGCCAGTCCGCCAGGCGACACCGACGCACGGTCACTGGGCCGAGTCACGATGGCGACGATCGTCGCGGCCGCGTCGGGGTATGTCGTCCTGCTCTTGGCGGCCAGGCATCTCGGGGCCGTCGGTTACGGCGTGTTCGCCGTGTTCTGGGCTGCCTACGGCCTGGTGACCGGGGCGCAGAACGGGCAACTGCAGGAGACGACGCGGGCGGTCCGGACCGCCGCATCGGAGGGGCTCGCCCGGTCGCGCCCGTTGCTGGTCAATGCGGGCATCGGGCTCGGCCTGGCCGTTCTGGTCGTCGCGACGTCACCGTTGTGGAGCTCACGGGTGTTCACCGCGGATCGCGGCCTGTCGGTGCTGCTGCTCGCCGTCGGCGTGGCGAGCTTCGCGGTGTACGCGCACCTGTGCGGAGCGTTGTCGGGGCGGCTGGACTGGTCGTCGTTCGCGGTGCTGCTGTCGGTCGACGCGCTGATCCGGCTCGCTGGTGCCGGTGTCGCGGTCGCGGCCGGCTGGGGCGTCACCGCGTTCCTGGTCGTCACCGTCGTCGGGTCGGTGTCGTGGTGCCTGCTGCTCGTGGTGTCGGCCTCGGCCCGCCGTGCCATCGGCGTCGCCGGCGACGTCGCGCCCCGACGTCTGACGGGCAACACCCTGACCGCGATGGCCGCCGCCGCCGCGAGCGCCGTCCTCGTCATGGGTTTTCCCGTTCTCATCAACCTGACCACCGACCTGCGTGGCGGCCCCGACGCCGACGACGTCCGGACTATCGGCGCGCTGATCCTCGCCGTCACCCTGACCCGCGCACCACTACTGGTGCCGCTCAACAGCTTTCAGGGTGTGCTGATCTCGAGGTTCGTCGACCGCCGGGACCACCGCCTCGCCGCGCTGGGTGCTCCCCTCGGGATCATCGCCGCGGTCGGTGGCGTCGGGGTGACGGCCGCGTGGCTGGTGGGCCCGTGGTTGCTGCGATCGGTGTTCGGCGCCGACTTCGATCTCGACGGTGTGGTCGTGGCGATGCTGACGCTCGGCGCGACGTGCCTGGCGCTGCTGACGGTGACCGGCGCCGCSGCGATCGCCGCGGGCGCCCACCGCTGGTACGCGGCCGGATGGTGGGTGTCGACCCTGGTCGCGATCGCGATGTTGTTGCTGCCGCTCGACGTCGCGACCCGGACCTGCGTCGCCCTCGTCGTGGGACCGCTGGTCGGCCTCGGCGTACATCTCGTCGGGGTGCTGCGGGCCTGACCCTTCGTGACGCTCGCAAGCTCGCTCCTCAGGGAGCATGGGGTCGGCTCGCAAGCTCGCTCCTTAGGGAGCAAGGTTTTTCGCCGGCCCTAGCCGCAACACTGAGGTGCGAGGCTGTAGACCCCTGCTCCCTGAGGTGCGAGGAGCGTTAGCGACGAGCCACGAAGGGTTTGGCAACACGTCTCACCAGGCCCTTCGAGGCTCGTCGCTTGCGCTCCTCACACCTCAGGGAGCAGGGGTTATGGGCTTCATTCGGATTAGGGAGCGAACTGAGGCACTCGCTCCGGGCGCATTCGCGGCTAGTCGGCGGACGAACCCCGCAGCCGGCCGAGGCCCGCCCCGACGCGAGCCGAGAGGTGGTTCAGCCTCGACGTCGCGTGCCACCTGGCGGCGCGTGCCGCCTTCGGCCAGCCGTGCGCCTCGCAACGCTGCGCTTCGTCGGCGAAGAATCGGTTCTCCTCGGCGAACCGCCGACCGTCGACGGCCTGCACGGAACTCACCGAGGCGCGGTGCCTGCGGTAGGCGAAGACCACCTCGGGGTCGTAGACCAGTGACCCGCCGGCGCTCGCCAAATCGACGAGGAGTGCGAGATCGAGGACGATCTCGAGTCCGGGCCGGAACCCGACCTCGCGCACGGCGGCGGTCCGCCACAACAGGGACGGAAAGTAGGTCCAGTTGCCGTGGTACAGCGAGGTGGCCAGCTGTTCCCCGGACAGCACGGTCGCCCGCGGCGGCGCGAGAACCGACTTGATCCGGTCACCGAGCGGCGTGACCGGTTGTCCGTTCTCGTCGATGACGTCGACGCCGGGCGCGATGACCGCGGCGTCGGGATGGTGGCGGGCCATCGTACGGACGGTGGCGAGGTAGGCACGGTGCATCACGTCGTCGCACCCCATGACCACGAACCAGTCGGCGGTGACCAGCTCGACGCAGCGCCGGAAGTTCCCGTTCACTCCGAGGTTGGTCTCGTTGCGGAGGTACCGGACCCGGGCGTCACCGAGCGACTCCAGCCAGTGCCGCGGCGTCGGATCCGGGTAGCAGTCGTCGACGACGACGAGCCGGAGGTCCGGGTCGTCTTGGTCGAGCACACTGGTGACGGCTTGCCGGAACTGGGCGACGTCGCCGTAGAACGGCATCATCACGTCGATCGTCACCGCACAAGACTAACCAGGTCCGATCACCACGCGGCCCCCGAGGCGTGCCGGGCGGCAGACCCCGCGCGGAAGCGGGTTAGGGTTGTTGACCATGGCCGACCCCAGTACCAACGCCGACGTGTGGCTGGTGGTACCCGTTTTCAACGAGGGCCAGGTGATCCGCGAGGTGGCGGCCAAGGCCCGCGAGACGTTTCCCAACATCGTCTGCGTCGACGACGGCAGCTCGGACAACTCGGCCGAGGAGATCCGGGCCGCCGGGGTGCATCTGGTTCGGCACCCGGTGAACCTCGGTCAGGGCGCCGCGATCCAGACCGGCGTAGAGTACGCGCGTCGCCGGCCGGGGGCACGGTTCTTCGTGACCTTCGACGCCGACGGACAGCACCGGGTCGACGACGTGTCGGCCATGATCGAGCGCTTACGACGCGAGCCGGTCGACATCATCGTCGGGACCCGCTTCGCCGACGGTCGCAGCGAATCGGTTCCGATCCTGCGCCGGATGGCGTTGCGTACCATCGTGTTCCTGAGCCCGCGCACCCGTCGCCTCGGACTGTCCGACGCGCACAACGGACTTCGGGCGTTCAACAAGACCGTGGCCGATCAGCTCGACCTGCTCATGAGCGGGATGAGCCACGCGTCGGAGTTCATCGCGCTCATCGATCACCACCGGTGGCGGGTGGCCGAACAACCGGTGACGATCCTCTATACCGACTACTCGCGGGCGAAGGGACAGTCGCTGATCAACGGGGTCAACATCGTCGCCGATGGCCTGTTCCACACCCGGATGAGGAAGTGATGCCACGATGATCTGGTTCCAGATCTTCGCGATCCTGGGTCTGGTCGCGCTCGTCGGGTTCTTCGTGGTGAACCGGGGCACGGCCCGCGCGTCGGCAGGCGTGAAGCTGCTGTTCGTCGCGTTCATCGGCTTCGGCCTCTACGCGATGCTGCGGCAGGACGACGTCACATGGGTGGCCAACAAGATCGGCATCCAACGCGGCCTCGACCTGGTCCTGTTCCTTCTGGTCATCGCGTTCGCGTTCACGACGGTGTCGACGTATCTGCGGTTCCGCGACCTGGAGGTCAAGTACGCGCGGCTGGCCCGCGCGATCGCGCTGCAGGACGCGGAGCGCGAGAACCATTCCGGAACGGGCGACTAGCTCCGGACCGTCATCGACTGCGCCGCGGCCCTCGCCGACTCCAGCCGATTGTTCGTACCATCGGCGGCGGAACGGCTTTCGGCCGCGGCCACCTGGAACATGGTGGCGACGATGGAGGCGTACAACACCAGCTCACCGAAGTTGCCTAGCCAGAGAACCGACATGCCCGCGGCCGCGGTGACCAGCATCGTCACCGAGCCGAGCAACAGCCAGAGCGACCGCACCTGACGCCACGCGGTCATCCCGATCGCGACGAGGATCAGCACGGTGCCCAGTGCGGGGACCGGCGGGCCGGCAGCGGCGGCGTTGGCGTACCGCAGCGCATCACCGTCGGTCGCCGGCGTCAGCTCCAGCGCCACGAAGCACTCGACGATCCCGACGACCACCAATGCGGCGACGAGAACGGCCCCGACCACGACCACCGGGCGACTCCACCGCACCCCCAGACGCCAGGCGAGCACGGCCGCGGCGACAACGATCAGCGGAGTCATCAGCCCGTGAATCCAGAAGCGCGGCAGGTTGATCGCGTACAGGAGGTCACCGAAGCCGACCATCCGGCCTACGGCAACTGCCACGTTGTCGAATGTCAGTGCCACGCCGAGCAGGACCACCAACCAGGTGACGGCCCCGCCCGACCGCCTCAGGCGGAACGCACACGCCGTCAACGCGATCATCCCCAGCCCTATCGCGGCCATGATCGCCGAGTTTCCGATCACTCCAGTGAGCATTAGCTCGCCACCTCCCATCGCTCAGCTTACTGAACGATTCGGAGCCGTCACCCTCGCGGACTGCCCTCCCGGACGCAGTTTCGCCAACCCCTTGCGTCTACGTATACATCTACATATAGTTATCGCATGCCCAACAAGACCATCTACGTCTCCGACGAGGACCTCAAAGTCCTCGAACGCGCCCAACAGGTGTCGGGAGGCAATCTCTCCGGCGCAGTCGTCGAGGCACTGCGTGCGTACGTGCGGGCGGCCGACTACCGCGACGCCGGCTACGACGAGGTCGTCCTGCGCGACGGTCCCGACGGAGTGCGTCGTAAACGGTTCTTCGGCAGAGTCCTCGCCGAGGAGACCGAGTACGACGAAACCACCGGCAATGCAACCAAATTGACCGCCTACGAAGGGCGGACCGGAAAGATCGTCCTCGCGGTCCACCACGTCGACTGGGCGAACTACGGGGTGACACATCGCCAGAAGACCGGTAACTGGCTGAAAGATCTGACCGGCGTTCCCAGTGTCCGCAGCCTGTTCACCGCCGACCTACCCGACTGGGGTGACTACCGCGTCGACATCGTCGACTCTCCCGACCAGCTCAAACCGCTTGTCCCCGAACGCTTCTACGCACGTACCGCCGCCGCCCTCCGACCCGAGGTCGAAGACCTGGACGTGTGAACCCCACCCGACCGCACCGCTAGAACCACCGAGTACTTCCCGGCGACGTCCATCAGGGACGGTCGTCTACCCACATATGCATATATGCGCATGAGTTTATTTATTGATCCATCAACCACTGGGAGCACGATCATGACAACAACCGCCATCCGCGCCACCGGACTCACGAAGTCCTTCGGCGACCACACCGTCCTCGACGGTATCGATCTCGACGTACCGGCGGGCACGGTGTTCGCCCTGCTCGGACCCAACGGCTCCGGGAAGACGACCACCGTGAGGATTCTGTCCACGTTGTCGCAACAGGACGCTGGTGAGGTGGAGGTCGCCGGACTCGATCCGCGGACCGACCGCGCCGAGATCTGCGCGCAGATCGGCCTGACCGGGCAGTTCGCCGCCGTCGACACGTTGCTGACCGGGCGGGAGAACCTCACCATGGTCGCCCGCCTGCGACATCTCTCGAAAGCGGCGACCCGCGAACGGGTCGACCGGTTGCTGCGCGACTTCGACCTCACCGACGCCGCGGACCGTCGGGTCGCCGAATACTCCGGCGGTATGACCAGGCGCCTCGACCTGGCCATGACGTTGGTGGGCGAACCGTCGATCATCTTTCTCGACGAGCCGACGACCGGACTCGATCCACGGTCCCGCCGCGCGGTCTGGGACACCGTCCGCGGTCTCGTCGCCGGCGGCACCACCATCTTCCTCACCACGCAGTACCTCGAGGAAGCGGATCACCTCGCGGACCGGATCGCTGTGCTCGACTGCGGCCGCATCGTGGCCGAGGGGACGGCGGCCGAACTGAAGCGTCTCGTGCCGGGCGGATACATCCGGATCGACTTCACGAACGCCGACGACCTCGAACGGGCGCGGTCGCAGTTCCCCTCGGCGGTCGACACCCCGGGCGAGAACACCCTCGCCGTCCCCGGTGGCGCCGGGATCGGCGCTGTCCGCGGCGTGCTCGCCACCCTCGACGACGCCCGGATCGACGCTGCCGGGATCTCGGTCCACACACCGGATCTCGACGACGTCTTCCTCACCATCACCGGCCGCACCGCCGCTACCACCGCCAACTAGGAGAAGTCATGACCACCACGCTCGACCACACCCTGTCCGACTCCGCGGTGATGGTGCGCCGCAACCTGATCCGGCTACGGCGATACCCCACCATGATGTTCTCCACGATTGCGATGCCGGTCGTGATCCTGCTGATGATGACCTATTTCTTCGGCGGTGCCATCGAGAGCGCTTTCGCCGCGGACGGACCGCTAGAAGGCAAGTACATCAACTATCTTCTCCCCGGCCTACTGCTCTTCGTGCCGTCGTTCCTGACGGTGGCGGTTGCGGTCTCGGTCAATCAGGACGTCACCGAGGGCATCATCAATCGGTTGCGATCACTGGCCACTCCGCCGACAGCGATCCTGGCCGGACACTTCGTCGGCGCCCTCATCCAAGGTGTGGTCGCGGTCTGCTTCCTGCTCGCGGTCGCGTTCGCGATGGGCTTCCGTGCCGACGCAAGCCTTCTCGACTGGTTCGCGGCCGGCGGATTGCTCCTGCTACTGACCGCCGGCCTCGTGTGGATCGCGGTTGCCATGGGCGTCGTCGCGCCGAATCCGGAGAGTGCGAGCAACATGCCGCTGCCGCTGCTGTTCCTGCCCTATCTGGGCAGTGGGCTGGTCCCGACCGACAGCATGCCCAACGGTGTCCGCCAGTTCGCCGAGTACCAGCCGTTCAGTCCCATCGCCGACACGCTGCGCGGACTCCTCATGGGTCTCGACATCAGTGATCGCTGGCCGTGGGCGCTGGGATGGTGCGTGGTGTTCCTGGTGGTCGGCTACTTCTGGGCGGTCACCGCGTTTCGGCGATCCACTACCGGCTGACGCTCCCCGCCCCGCGACGTGTACGGCTCGCGCCGTGCACGTTTCGGCGTTCGCGCCTCAATCCCGCAGCGAACCCAGGAAGTCGGCCACCTCGTCGTGGTTCGGCAGCAGACCCGACTCACGCGCCTCGGTGAGCCCCGGTGCCGCGGTGTCCTTCGGCGAGAGTTCGAACTCCAGCGGTGAACCGTTCCGGGCGTGCGTCGGCCATTCGATACCCAGTTCCGGATCGAGCGGGTTGATGCCGTGTTCACCCGTCGGGTTGTATCCGGTGGAGCAGAGGTAGGTCACGGTCGAGTTGTCGGCGAGCGCGCAGAATGCGTGGCCGAGACCCTCGGACAGGTAGACCGCACGACGATCCACGTCGTCGAGCAAGACGGTGTCGTAGGTACAGAAAGTGGGTGAGCCGACGCGGATGTCGACGATGACGTCGAGAATCGCGCCGGTGGGGCAGGTGACGTATTTCGCCTGTCCGGGCGGGACGTCGGCGAAGTGCACGCCGCGCAGCACGCCGGCCGCGGACACCGAGAGGTTCACCTGCGCGAGGTCGAAGCGGTGGCCGATGGTCTCGGCGATCACGTCGGCCTTGAACGCCTCGGCGAACAACCCACGGGCATCGCCGTGTTGGACCGGGGTGAACTCCCACGCTCCGTCGATGGCGAGCGGGCGGACCTTCATGCGGACACCTTTCCCAGAGTCGGTCGTCGGATATGCGCCTCGGGGGCGGCGCTTAGAAACCCTTGCCCCGCTGCAACAGTTCGAGCAGGTAGTCACCGTAACCCGACTTGCGGAGTTTGTCGGCACGAGCCCGCAACTCCTCGTCGGAGAGATAGCCTTGCCGCCACGCGATCTCTTCTGGGACAGCGATTTTGAGCCCCTGGCGTTGTTCGACGGTGCGGACGAAGTTGCCGGCGTCGAGGAGGCTGTCGAACGTGCCGGTGTCGAGCCACGCCGTGCCGCGCGGCAGGACGGTGACCGACAGTTTGCCGCGGTCGAGGTAGTGGGCGTTGACGTCGGTGATCTCGTACTCGCCGCGGGAGCTGGGGCGCAGATTGCGGGCGATGTCGACGACATCGTTGTCGTAGAAGTACAGACCGGGCACCGCGAAGTTCGACTTCGGTTGTGCCGGTTTCTCTTCCAGCGAGATAGCGGTGCCGTCGGCATCGAAGTCGACCACGCCGTAGGCCTCCGGGTTGGCGACCCAGTAGGCGAACACCGCACCGCCGTCGACGTTCTCGAAACCCTGCAACCGGCTGCCGAGTCCGGGGCCGTAGAAGATGTTGTCGCCGAGGACGAGAGCCACCGAGTCTGTACCGATGTGGTCGGCGCCGAGGACAAAGGCCTGCGCGAGTCCGTCCGGGGATGGCTGGGTCTTGTAGGTGAGGTCGATGCCGAACTGGTCGCCGTTGCCGAGCAGGTTCTCGAAGGCCGGGGCGTCGTGCGGGGTGGTGATGATCAGGATGTCGCGGATCCCGGCCAGCATGAGCGTCGAGAGCGGGTAATAGATCATCGGCTTGTCGTAGACCGGGACGAGTTGCTTGCTCACCCCCTGCGTGATGGGGTGCAGCCGCGTGCCCGTACCGCCGGCCAGGATGATCCCTTTCATGGCGATCAGGGTAATGCCCGCGACGGCACGCGAGTCGCACCGCTGCGCTCACCCGAGGCGAGCAGGTCGGCTCCTCGGTAGAGTGACTGCGACCATCGACCTCGACGAAAGGCGCCGCGCGTGCGTGTTCTCGTGACCGGGGGTGCCGGGTTCATCGGCGCCAACTTCGTGCTGCGCACACTGGCCACCCGCCCCGACGTCTCGATCCGGGTCCTGGACAAACTGACCTACGCCGCCAACCCCGACACCCTCGCCCCGGTCGCCGATCGCGTCGAACTCGTCGAGGGCGACATCACCGACGCCGCCCTGGTCGGCCGACTCGTCGCCGACGCAGACCTCGTCGTGCACTTCGCCGCCGAATCCCACAACGACAACTCCCTGGCCGACCCGTCGGCGTTCGTCTCCACCAACCTCGTGGGCACCTACACCCTGCTCGAAGCCGTCCGCGCCCACCAGGTGCGCTACCACCACATCAGCACCGACGAGGTCTACGGCGACCTCGATCTCGACGACCCCGCCCGCTTCACCGAACAGACCGCCTACAACCCGTCGAGCCCCTACTCCTCGACCAAAGCCGGCAGCGACCTGCTCGTGCGCGCCTGGGTCCGCTCCTTCGGCGTGGCCGCCACCATCTCCAACTGCTCCAACAACTACGGCCCGTACCAGCACATCGAGAAGTTCATCCCCCGCCAGATCACCAACGTGCTCTCCGGGGTGCGCCCCAAGCTCTACGGCGACGGCCGCAACGTCCGGGACTGGATCCACGTCGACGACCACAACGACGCCGTGTGGACCATCATCGACCGCGGCCAGATCGGCGAGACCTACCTCATCGGCGCCGACGGCGAGGTCGACAACCGCACCGTGGTGGAAACCATCCTCGAACTCCTCGACCAGCCCGCCGACGCCTTCGACTTCGTCACCGACCGCCCCGGCCACGACCGCCGCTACGCCATCGACTCCACCCGCCTGCGCACCGAACTCGGCTGGACCCCCAACTACCTCGACTTCCGCGCCGGCCTCGCCGCCACCATCGACTGGTACCGCGACCACCCCGGCTGGTGGCAACCCGCCAAAGAAGCCGTCGAACAGAAGTACGCCACCACCGAACGCGTCACCGGCTGACCGGCACCTCCGCTGATCGAGCCGGCCCTCCACTAATTGACCCGCCCCCTCCGCTGGTTAAGCCGGCCCCTCCGCTGGTTGACCCGCCCCCCGCTGGTTGAGCCGGCCCTCCCGCTGGTTGAGCCGGCCCTCCCGCTGGTTGACCCGCCACTCCCCTGGTTGAGCCGCCACTCCGCTGGTTGACCTGGCCCCTCCGCTAATTAATTAGCCCCTCCGCTGGTGACCCGGCCCCTCCACTGGTTGACCCGCACCCTCCGCTGGTTGAGCCGGCCCCGAGCGAAGCGAGGCGCCGAGTCGAAGCCACCTGGTGACCTCCATGCAGTCCACTTGGCCCATTCCCAGGGTCGCCGCTTACGGTGGTCGTCATGCGCGTACTCGTGAGCGGAGGAGCGGGCTACATCGGCTCGCACACCGTCATCCAATTGGTCTCGGCCGGACACGACGTCGTCATCGTCGACGATTTCAGCAACGCCAAGCCGGCCGTCGTCGGCCGGCTCGAGGCACTGACCGACCGTTCCATCCCCGTCCACGCCTTCGACCTCGCCGACGTCGACAAGACCGAACACTTCTTCGCCCACGAGGACATCGACGCGGTCATCCACTTCGCGGGGTTCAAGGCGGTAGGCGAGTCGGTGGCCAAGCCGCTCGACTATTACCAGAACAACCTCGGCACCACGTTCGCCCTGCTCCGCGCGATGGAGCGCCACGACGTGCACACGCTGGTGTTCTCGTCGTCGGCAACGGTCTACGGCGCCGAGCCACAGTTGCCGATGACCGAGGACCTACCCACGTCGGCGACCAACCCGTACGGCTGGACCAAGGTGATGATCGAGCAGATCCTGCGCGATGTCGCCGCCAGTTCGGACGTGTGGCGCATCGCGGCACTGCGGTACTTCAATCCGGTGGGCGCGCATCCGAGCGGGCAGATCGGCGAGGACCCGTCGGGCATTCCGAACAACCTGATGCCGTTCGTCGCGCAGGTCGCGGTCGGCCGGCGCGAGAAGCTGGCGGTCTTCGGCAACGACTACGACACCCCCGACGGCACCGGCGTGCGCGACTACATCCACGTCGACGACCTGGCCGCCGGCCACGTCGCGGCCCTCGACCGCATCAGCACCGGCGAGACCGGCATGTCGACCTGGAATCTCGGTACGGGGCAAGGTGTTTCCGTCTTGGAGGTCGTGCACGCGTTCGAGAAGGCCAGTGGGCGCCCCATCCCCTACGAGGTCGCCCCGCGGCGGGCCGGCGACATCGCCGCGTCCTACGCCGATCCGACCCGGGCGAACGACGACCTGAACTGGCACGCCGCCAAGACAATCGACGACATGTGCGCCGACACCTGGCGCTGGCAGTCGGGCAACCCGAAGGGCTACCCGGACGCCTGACTCGAACCGGCAGGTCCTCGGGCCGGCGCGTGCGGATCGTCGGGATCGACGATCGAGTCGGTGACCCAGCCGATGTAGCGCCGCGCCGAACTGTCCACCACGTCCCGGGCGTTCTCGGCCACGACGACACCGAACGCGTCGTAGAGCCGGTCGAACCGAAGTTCGTTCACCCGGTCGACGATGTGGCGGACGAGCCGCGGTGACAGCGGGATCATGTTCGGGTAGCTGCGCATGAAGGTCACCATGCCGGGTTGCATCACGCCCTTGATGGTGTCGCCGGTCAGCACCGCACCCCGGCCGTCGGCGGCGTCGGGAAGGTGTAGCACCGCGCTGCCGGGGAAATGACCGCCGCACTGGACGAGTCGCACCCCGCCGAGGACTTCGGTGGTGTCCGACCAGAAGCGCACGACGGGGTCGGGTCGGGTGACCCATCGCCGGTCGGAGTCGTTGTAGTACACCGGAACTCGACCGAATCGATGACTGAGCGAGACGCTCGCGCCCACCAGATGGGGGTGACTCGCGGCGATGGCGGCGACCCCGCCGTGCTGCTCCAGCCAGTCGACGAGGGACGGCCCGAGGAAACCCGGCGGTTCCCAGAGGATGTTCCCGTCGGGAGTCGTGACGAGCAGGGCACGCTGCCCGATCCCGACGGAGGGCTGCACCGACAGCGCGGTCAGACCGGGCTCCAGTTCGTGGGCGGTCAGCGCGTTGTCGGCGGTCTCGTCGAGGCGGGTCCAGCTGGGCCCGCTGACCGGAAGCCACTGCCGGTCGTCGTCGCAGATCGGGCACATCGCGGGCGGCGTCTCGCCCGGCGGGAACTCGTTGGCGCAGAACACACACATCCAGGGCCGCATGTCCCGACGCTAGCCCGTGCCCGTGCGTCGAACGGGGTGAATCGCCGCTCCGCTCCGTAAGGAGCGAGACGCGGCCCCACTGCTCCCGAGGAGCGAGACGCGGCCCCACTGCTCCCTAATCCTAAAGAAGCGACCCCATTGCTCCCTGAGGTGTGAGGAGCGATAGCGACGAGCCACGAAGGGCCTGGTGAGACACGTTGCGGAGCCCTTCGTGGCTCGCTTCGCTCGCACCTCAGGGAGCATGAGTTCAGTCGCCCAGGATTGGTCTTTCGTGGCCCACGACCGCCGGGCCGCAGTTACTGAGGAGCGGAGACACTCAGGGCGCGGGCGGCGGCGGGTAGACGAGGTCGTTGACGCGGTAGACCACCGCGTCGCCGCGGCGGAACACCTCGGTCAATCCGGGAGCGCCGTTCTGACGCAACGCCAGGAAGGGGTCGCCCTGGTGACCACGGGCGGGGTCGGGCATGCCGCGCTGGAACTCCCAGTAACTCGGCGGCGAGTCGATCACGTAGTGCACGTTCATGTCTCGCACGATCTGGTCGATGTCCGGGTCGGCGCCGATCTCCGACACACCCCAGAACAGGTCGCGCTGCCGCTCGGAGAACTCGTTGGCCCGGTAGAAGGGGAACATCGGGGTGACCCCGGTGACCGGGTACAGCCAGCCGGTGCCCTGGTCGAGGTTGTTGAGGACGAGGACGTCCTGGGCGTCGGGTTGCGCGGCGAGCCACTCGTAGGCGGCGAGATCGTCGGGCCCGACATACTTGCCGCCCCGCTCCTTCGACGCGATCTGCGCGTTCGGCGGATAACGCACGACGGCGGCGCCGGCGATCAGCCCCAGCAACACCACGTATGTCGCGGCCACCACCCAGCGCGCCTTCCCCGAAGTCGCCTCGGCCTTCTCCTGACCGTCGGCCGGTTCCGACGCCACGCGGCGTCGGACCAGACCTGCGACGCCGAGCGCGAGAACCCCGATCGCGACGCCGGCCGCCGCGGCCGAGAGGATCGCGACCACGAACGTGAGCCGGTGGGGTGAGTTGTAGAAGTAGCCGCCGATCGCCCCGAGCGGGTACGACAGCGGCCCTAGGGACACCATCGCGTTGGCGGTCACCAGGGCGAACACGAACCATGCGACCAGTCCGGCCCAGCATCGCAGCCGTACGAGCGCGATCAGCCCGAGCAGGGTGACGACGATCAGCGGCCACACCGGGAAGTGGTCGAGCTCAAGCGGGATCGTCCCGTTGAACGCGCCCTTGACGAGCCCGTCGAGGACGCCGATCGTCTCCTCACGGAAGTCGAAGAACGGGAGTTCGTTGGTGTCGGCGACCCGGATGGTGCCCAGGATGACGGGTGCGATGAGGACCAGCGTCACCACCGCCGTGACGGCCAGCGTCGCGAGATCGCGCAGGCGACCGGCGACCGGACGCCACAGACCCTCGCACAGCCACCAGAGGCCGACGATCACGCCGACGACGATCAGGCCGGAGGGGTGGGTGGCGGTCACACCGGCCACGGCCAGCGCGGCCGGCAGCACACGCGATCTGTCCGACACCACGCTCATCACGAGTACGGCGGCGACCGGCGCCAGGCTCACGCCGACCGCGTTCGGCACCGAGGTCAGCTGGACCTCGACGTAGGGCAGGGACGGGAACAGCGCGCTCAGCGCACCCGCGGTACCGGCGATGAGAGCCGACGAGTCGACGTCGTAGCGGTGCCGCGCGAACCAGTAGGCCAGCGACGCGACACCGAGCGGAACGGTGATCGCCAGCACGGCGGGCGAATACGTGTTGTAGAGCTCGACCGGGTCGGCACCGGTCAGCGGGAACAGCAACGCACCCAGCGCATGCCAGGTGTTCGGGTAGTAGTTGAACCCCTGGGTGTCGTAGTTCATCAGCTCGCCCATCCTCATGGCCGAGCCGACGCCCGTCTCGTGGATCCAGCGCAGCGAACTGGCGTGCCACAACGAATCCCACACCTGCGAGATGTTGCCGAGACCGGCGAATGCGGTCGTCGCGATCGGCCGGATACAGGTGACGGCGATGACGAGTCCACCGAGTCCGAGCCCGGCGGCGACGCGCACCATCGCGGTCCGTCCCACGCGGGATTCGCCGTCGGCGTCGGGTACCGGCGCCAGCCGCTGACCCCACCGGGTGAGCAGCAGTGCCGAGTAGACCCAGGCACCGCCGACCGCGAAGACCAGACCCACCAGGGCCGAGACGGCATTCCACTCGAAGCCGACGACGGAGTACAGCACCGTCAGGATCGAGACCAGGGCGAACGTGATGGGTGGACCGGCGGCCAGCGCGACCGGCCACGGGAGGTTCATCCGTCGGCCGACGAACGAGCCGGGCAGGATGAGCACGAGCGCGGTCACGACGACGACCCATGCTCCCAGCATCATCGTCTGCGCCTTTCCACACTCACCCGCTGCACTCCCCGTCGCACCGCGGTGTCACTGCGCGGTGCCTGATCAAACTCTCAGCAGGTTACCGGGTGGTCGATCGACGACGCGTCACCGTGTGCGGGCGGCCCCGGCGGCCGAGCCCGCCATCGCGGCGGTACCGGGTTCGTCGACGGGCGCACCGTGGCGACGATGTCCGAGGAGAGCGACGATCAGGCTCATCATTGCGGCGACGGCGCCGAAGCCGAACATGACCGGGTAGGTGATCGCCGGCCAGCTCTCCGAGATCCAGGCCAGAACCGCCGGAACCCCGAAGCCGAGGTAGGTCACGCCGTAGAACACGGCGGTGAGACCGGCGAGGTCATCGGGTCCGGCGATGCGCTGCACCTCCAGCAGGCCGACGATCATCGCCATGCCGTATCCGCAGCCGAGCAGCGTCGACGCCAGGAGCGCGACCCATACGGTCAGCACGTGTGCCGCCACGGCTGCGAGGACCATTCCGACCACGAGCACCACGAAGGCGACGATGACACCGCGGAGACTCCCGGGCCGGTCGATCCGCCGACCCAACGACTGGATGCCGAAACCGGCGGACAGGCCGAGGACGCAGCACAGGCCGGCGAACGCGATCGGCGCTCCCGCGGTACGGGCGGACATGAGGGCGGGGACGATCGCGTAACCCGATGCGGCGGCACCGAAAATCCAGGGCGCCAGTGGCAGCACGACGAACAGGAAACGACGATGGCCCGCGGACGGGATGCGCAGGTCGTTACGCAGACGCCCCGGCGAGTCTTGTCTGGGACGCGTCTCCGGCACCAGCACGATCAGGTTCGCCGCGACGACCGCGACGGCGATGTTGATCAGGTACGGCAGCACATGCGGCCACGGCCCCCACTGCGCGAGCACCCCGGCCACCCCGGCGCCGACGCCGAAGCCGGCGGTGAGACTCATGGCCGCGCGACCGGCGCCGGCACCCGTCCGCGCACCGTCTCGGTCCGAGAGTTCCTTGATCCAGCTCCCGCCCACGGCCATCGAGAGACCCAGCGCGATGCCGCTGCACACCCGCCCGGCGGTCAGCAGTGCCACCGACTCCGAGCCCGCGGCCAGCAGTCCCGAGCCGACCGCCGCGAACAGCGGGGCGGGCAGCATGAGTGGCCGTCGGCCCAGCCGATCCGACAACGGGCCGCCGATCAGCAGGGCGGGCACGATGCCCAGGACGTAGGCGAAGAGCAACGCGTCGACGACGACCGGCGACATGTCGGTGATCTGCCGGTACATGACCAGCAGCGGCGTGAATTCGTTGCCGCCCCACGCGGTGGCGAACACGGCGAGCGCGACGGCGGGCCATCCGAAGCGCGCGCGGTCGGCGCTCATGCCGGTGCCCCGGGGAGGTCGTGCCCGGGTAGATCGTGAACCGCGACGAGGTGGCCGGCGAGCAGGGTGTCGAAACGTTCGGCGTCGGCGGACTCGATCGCGTCGAGGAGCGCGCGGTGGTCGTCGAGGATTCGTGCCGCGACACTCGCGTCCCGGTGCACCGACGCCGTCGTCATCCGTCGATGCCGCTCCCCGAGCGTGGTGTAGAAGCCGGACAGCAATGCGTTGTCGCCGGCGGCGGCGATGAGCTGATGGAACTCGGCGTCGATGCGGGAGAACTCCCGGATGTCCGAGGCGTCGGACCGTCGATGGGCGTCGAGGTTGGCGCGCAGACTCCGCACGAGTCCGGCCACCGCGCCCGGCCGGCCCACGACCGCACGCACCGCGTGCCGTTCGAGGAGCAGGCGCGCGTCCACGACGTCGCGGATCTCGCGCTCACCGATGGGGACCACGAGGGCTCCCCGTTTCGGGTAGAGACGCATCCAGCCTTCCGTCTCCAACCGCAGGAACGCCTCGCGCACCGGCGTACGGCTCACCGAGCACTTCGCGGCGATCTCACCCTCGCTGATCAGCTCACCGCCGGCGATCGCGTTTGTGAGAATTTGCTCTTTGACCTCGACATATACCCGCTCAGCAGCGGATTCGGAGGTCGCATGCAACATAGACACAAGTTGTACCTTATCAATGATCATTGGACACTTCACCTGGGCCGACCCACCTTCCGGAACGATCCCAGACGGTGAGACACTTAATCCGGCCGTAACGAGCGTCACCCCGCTCGCACGAGCCCGGCCCGCGTCCGCTGAGCCCACCTGCTCGCGTCGATGCGGATCACTTCTAGCTCGCGGGCAGCGTGGCCGGCGAGACGATGCAACCCGCATTTCGCGGCTTTTCAGGAGGACCCGTGACGAGCACGGAGGACACACGTATGGGTGAGACCCCCTACACCGAACCCACGATCGCCGACCACCCCATCACCGACGAAGAGATCTTCTTGGCCCACGTCGGCGGCAAGCTCTCGGTGGAGCTGCGCGCACCCATCGACACCCAGCGCGACCTGTCGATCGCCTACACCCCGGGTGTGGCCCAGGTGTCGCGTGCGATCGACACCGATGCGACCCTGGTGAACAAGTACACCTGGACCGATCGCCTGGTCGCAGTGGTGAGCGACGGCTCGGCGGTCCTCGGACTCGGCGACATCGGCCCCCGCGCCTCGCTGCCGGTCATGGAGGGCAAGTCCGCACTGTTCCGCAGCTTCGCCGGACTCAACTCGATCCCCATCGTTCTCGACACCCAGGATCCCGACGAGATCGTCGAGACCCTCATCCGACTCCGCCCGAGCTTCGGCGCCGTGAACCTCGAGGACATCTCCGCGCCGCGCTGCTTCGAGATCGAGCGCCGCGTCATCGAGGCCCTCGACTGCCCGGTCATGCACGACGACCAGCACGGCACCGCGATCGTCGTCCTCGCCGCCCTCAAGGGCGCGACGACCCACCTCGGCCGCGATCTCGCCGGCCTGAAGGTCGTGATCTCCGGCGCCGGTGCCGCGGGTGTCGCGTGCGCGAACATCCTTCTGGCAGTGGGCATCTCCGATGTCGTCGTGTTGGATTCCAAGGGCATCGTGTCTGCGGGACGTGACGGCCTGAACGAGTCGAAGAGCGAACTGGCGTCACGCACCAACCCGCGCGGGCTGACCGGTGGCGCGGTCGAGGCGCTCGCGGGCGCGGATGTGTTCATCGGTGTGTCGGCCGGTCTGATCCCTGAAGAGCTCATCGCGTCGATGAACGACGATTCGATCGTCTTCGCCCTGTCGAACCCCGACCCGGAGATCCATCCGGAGGCCGCCGCGAAGTACGCGGCGATCGTCGCGACCGGACGCAGCGACTTCCCGAACCAGATCAACAACGTCCTCGCCTTCCCCGGCGTCTTCAAAGGTGCGCTCGACGCCGGTGCACGACGCATCAGCGAGGGCATGAAAATCGCTGCGGCCGAAGCCATCTTCTCGGTCGTCGCCGACGACCTGCGCGCCGACCGCATCGTGCCCAGCCCGCTCGACGACCGGGTCGCCCCGGCGGTGGCGGCAGCCGTCGCCGACGTCGCCCGCGCCGAGGGGCACTGCTCGTAGGCGCTACGTCCCACCCGAGACTGAAAACCACCCTCTGGCGGGCTACTGACAGCTATCTGTCGGTGGTTCGCCTCTGGAGGGTGGTTTTCGGTACCTCGGCGTCGCTCACCACCCCATGAGTTCCGCCGACTCCTCGGCGATGGCCGGGCCGAGGGTCATCCCGCGGCCTCCGGGGCCGGTGACCGCCCACACCCCGTCCCCGATGGACTCGCGGCACACGATGCGATGGGGCTCGGTGCACTGGCTGTAGACGCCGGCCCAGCGGCGCTGGATCTTTGGCAGCGGCCGCCCGAGCAGCCCCTCCGTCACCTCGACGAGATGGGCGTAGGGGTCCTCGTCGACGTCGAAGGTGAACGGTTCGGCGTACTCGTGGGTGTCGCCGATGGTCAGCCCACCGTGCAGGCGCTGCACGCACAGCAGCTGCATCCCGTGGTCGGCGGCGACCGGTCGCTGCGGTTCGGTGCGCCGAAGTTCCTCGAGGGCGGGGCCCGCGAAGCCCGGGTAGTAGCGGAGGCTGTCGCCGTCGGCGATCGAAGTGGTGAGACGTTGCCCGAGTGGTGCCGTCTGCATCATCTGCAATCGGACCCGACGGACCGGCAGCTCGCCGAAGATCTCGCGGAGCAGTCCGCGATGAGTTGCGCCGGGGCACAACACGACACAGTCGCCTGCGTGAACGGCCCCGGTGTCATCACGAACCGAGGTGCCGGTGATCGCGCGCGCCTCGACGCCCGGAACGAAGGTGTATCGACCCGATCGCTCCAAGCGGAATCGCAAGGCGGGCATCGCCTGTCGGGACTCCACAGCGGCGTCGGACGCGCAGTACAGTCCGGCGAGGTAGTTCCCCTGTAGCGCAGGGTTCTTCTCCGCGACCTCGATCCGGCGCAACAGGGAGAATCCCCGACGCTGCGCGTCGTCGCGGGCGAGCACCTCTTCGGCGACGGCGAGTTCAGCCTCGGTACGTAACAGGGTGATCGAGCCGTTCGCCCGGAAGCCGACCTTCGGGACCTGGGTGCCGATCTGCTCCCAGAGGATGCGGGAGCGCAGCGCGATCTCCAGTTCGGGAGCGGATCGCCCCGAGACCCACACCAATCCGAAGTTGCGGACGGTGGCGTCCCGCGCGCCGAGTTCACGATCCAGATGGATCACCTCGTGTCCACGTTCGACGGCCATCCAGGCGTGTGCGGTTCCGATGATCCCAGCACCGACGATGATCACGCGCATGCGTTCTGTACTCCTCTGTCGAAAGAGTTGTCGTTCATGGTGATACGGCGACGCGCAGCGCAGCACCCGGCGCCGGCTGCAGGGCGCGCTCGATGTGTTCGAGCGGGATCGGCGGGGTCACCAGCTCCGACCAAGGATGACGGTCGACGGTTCGCGCCAGGAAGTCGACGGCCTGCTGTAGATGACGTGGCTCGTAGTTGTGGACGCCGGTGATCGTCCACCAGCGTCGGACCACCTGCTCCGGGTCGATGTCGAGCAACGGGCCCGGGGTGACCGAACCGGCCAGCACGAGCGTCCCGGCGACGTCCAGCCGGGTGAGTCCCCGACGGATGAAATCCGACGAGCCGGTGAAATCGAGTACGACGTCGACGTTCTCGCCGTCGTCGGGCCGCGCCCCGAATCCGGTGGCCTGCTCCACGCGCGCCCGGTCCCAGTCGGCGATCAGGACGTCGGCGCCGCGGTCGGCACACACCGCCGCTGCGGTCGTCCCCAGCATTCCCGCTCCACCGACGAGGACGCGGCGCCCGGCCACCTCCCCGGCACGCTCGGCGACCGCCATCACGGTGGCGGTGGCGCAGGCCGCTGGGGCGGCCACTACATCGTCGAGAGCGTCGGGAACACCGACCGACGTGGTGCCCGCGGGCAGCAAGATGTGGGTGGCGTAACCCCCGGACAGCGGCCAATCACCGTCGAACGGTTCATGTCCGACCTTGCGCACCCGCCGGCACTTGGCGGTGACGCCGCGTCGGCACCGATCGCACTCACCGCACGAGACCGTGACCGACCAGACGACGCGATCCCCTACGCGGGCGGTCGCTCCCGCGCCGGCGTCGACCACCTCACCCACCGCCTCGTGTCCGAGTACGGAGGGGCAGGGCGACTCTCGGCGTCCGGTCACGGTGTGCAGGTCGCTGCCGCACACCGTGGCCAGTCGTACTCGGACGAGCAACTCGCCACGACCAACTGCAGGAAAGGGCATTTCGACGATGTCGATCCGATCGCCCCGCCAGACGGCAGTACGGGTCAGACGAGTCGTGAGCGTATCCAACCGGACAACCTCTCGATGGTGTAGACGATGACGAAGATGACGAGCACGATGGCCCCGGCGACCTCGAAGTCGAGCGTGCGGATCGATTCGAAGAGCAGGAAGCCGATTCCGCCGGCGCCGACGATGCCGAGCACCGTGGACGTGCGGATGTTGACGTCGAGCAGGTACAGGCCAGAGCCGACGATCGACGGCATGGCCTGCGGAATCACCGTGGCGAACAGGGTTCTCCACCACCCGCAACCAACCGCGCGGGCGGCCTCGACGGGCCCCGGGTCGATCTCCTCCACGGAGTCGGCGACGAGTTTGGCGAGGAAGCCGATGGAACCGATTGCCAGGGCGCAGGTTCCGGCCACCGGACCCAGTCCCAGCGCGGCGACGAACACCACGGCCAGGATGAGTTCCGGCACGGCCCGGACGACGAGAATCCAGGCCCGCGCGGCCCAGTAGACGATTGCGTGCGGGGTCACGTTGCGAGCGGCGAGGATTCCGACCGGGATCGACAACACGGCGCCGATGGCCGTCGACACCACGCCGATCGCGACGGTCTGGAACGCGGCGTCGAACAGGTCCGCCCCGAGCGTGCCGAAGTCGGGCGGGATCATCCGGCCGAACACCTCGACGGCCGGGGGTATCCACGCGATCAGCGCCCACGGCGTGATCTCCAGGACCACCATCGCGGCAACCGTCGCGGCGACAACCAGCACTCCGAAGGCGGTCCGGACGGCGCGTTCCAGACCGGGCCGCATGGGCGACGGCGTCAGCAGCACGCGGCGGATTCCGATGGCCAGCAACTCCATCGCGGCGATGATCACGAGAATGACCAGCACGATGCCGAGGGCTCGCGGATAGATCAGACCACGGAGCGCGTCCTGCAGTGCGAAACCGATTCCGCCCGCGCCGACGAACCCGAGCACGACCGACATCCGGAGGTTGATGTCGATGCGGTACACGAACGCACCGATCCACGCCGGGACACATTGCGGTACGACCGCATTGACCATCTCGCGGACATAGCCGACGCCCGTGCTGCGCACCGCTTCGCGCGGCCCCTCGTCGACCTGCTCGATCGCGTCCGCGAACAGCTTGCCGAGCATGCCGATCGAATGCAACGCCAGGGCCAGGATGCCCGGCAGCACACCGATACCCAGAGCACGCACAAACAAGACCGCGAACAGGAGGTCGGGCATCGCTTGGCAGAACGTGATGATGGCCCGCGCCACCGCTTGGACCGCAGGATGCGGACTGGTGTTGCGAGCGGCCAGGAACGCCAGCGGCACCGACGCGATCGCGGCGAGCACGGTACCAAGTACCGCCATCAGCAGAGTCTCCAACGCCAGCACGCTGATCCGGCCGGGATCACCGAGCCGAGGTGGCAGCATCCGCTCGATGAGCGCAACGATGTCCTCGATCCCGTAGATCAGTGTTCCCGGCGCGAAGTCGATCCACCACGCGCAGATCAGCGTCGCGACAAGGCCTCCGACCGCGATGCCGGGCAGGACCGCGCGGTTCCACCCGGGTCGCTTCCGGGCTGATGGGTCCGCCCGCGGTCGATCGAGCAGCGGGGTGTTCATCGGCGTCGCGCCGCGTTCGTCGACGCCGACACCGGGTCGACGCGTCGGTAGACGTCCATCACCTCGTCGCGGTCCAATCCGACCGTGGAGCGATCCAGAACCTTGTGCCCACTGCGCAATCCGACGATGCGGTGCGCCCACCCGAGGGCCAGGTCCACCTGGTGCAGGGTGCAGAGGATGGTGAGCTTCTCCTCGACGCACACCTGGAACAGCAGATCCATGACGACGCCGGCGTTCTCCGGGTCGAGGGAGGCCACCGGTTCGTCGGCGAGCAGGAGCGTCGGTTTCTGCATCAGCGTGCGTGCGATGGCGACGCGCTGCTGCTGCCCGCCGGAGAGGGTGTCGGCGCGACGGTCGGCGAGGTCGGCGAGACCGACACGGTCGAGGTGCTCGAGCGCCTCCTGGCGCATGTGCTTCGGGTACGTGAGCGCACCGTAGCGCGGGCACCGGAGTCGGCCGAGCCCGCCGAGCAGGACGTTCTCGAGACAGCTGATCCGGCCGACGAGGTTGAAGTGCTGGAAGACGAACCCGACGTCGCGTCGTACAGCCCGCATCTCGGTACGTCCGGCACGATCGACCCGGTGCCCCACGACGTCGACGACGCCGGACGTCGCGGGATGCAGTCCGTTCAGGCAGCGCAGGAAGGTCGACTTCCCGGACCCGGAAAGGCCAAGGAGCACCACGAGTTCGCTGCGGTGGACGTCGAGCGACACGTCGTCGACCGCCACGGTGTCGCCGAACCGCTTGGTCAGTCCGTCGACGTGGACGACGAGGTCGTCGCCGGCCACCGGTGGATGTGCGGTCATCAGCTCGCACACTTCTCGGACTTGGTGACCTCGCAGACGTGCCGCACGCCGGCGTAGTCCTCGTCGGAGGCAGGCACGACACCCCACGCACGCTCGTCGGTGATGAGGCACTCGTCGCCGGAGCAGAAGCCCGCGGCTTCCATCGACTCCTTGTTGACCTGCTCGGTGAACACCTTGGTGAGCGTGTCGATGGCTTCGGGGCCCAGCGGATTGTTCGCCGCGAACACCGATCCCGCGATCATCTCCGACTTCCAGACCGTCTTCAGCTGTCCTTGCTGGAGGTCGCCCTTCTCGATGAGGGTCTTGTCGACCATCGAGTCGAAGGCGAATCCGGCTTCGCAGTCACCGGACGCCACCGACAGCGCCGACGCGTCGTGTCCACCGGCGTAGATCGGGGTGACGCCCGCGGCGAGGTCGGTCTCGGTGCCGGACTTGATCACCCCCGCTTCGATGAGACCGGCGCTCGGGTAGAGGAAGCCGGAGGTGGACCCGGGGTCGACGAAACAGACCGTCTTGCCGGCGAAGTCGTCGATGCTGTTGACGGACGCGTTGTCGGCCTTGGCGATTCCGTAGGACTGGTATCCCGGTTCCGCACCCTTCTCCGACGCCACTGCTCCGATCGGGGTGATGTCGGCCCCGTTGAGGCCGGCGACGACGTAGGCGAAGGGACCGAAGAAGGCGAGGTCGACGTTGTCGGCGATCATCCCCTCGACGACGCCGGCATAGTCGGAGGCCTGGACGAACTCGACCTTCGACCCGGTTTCCTGTTCGATCACCTTGATGACCGGGTCGTAGCTGGCCTTGAGATCGGAGGAGTTCTCGGCCGGGATCGCGGCGAGGGTGAGAGTTTCAGGAAAACCGTTGTCATTGACCGCTTCCGAATCGCCACCGGAACATCCGGCGAGAACGAGGGCGGCGGTGAGGGCGAGCGGAGATCTACGGTTCTTCATCGGAGACGACCTTTCGGGGCGTGACGGGGGCGGGATGTGGAGTGGATCAGGGGGCGGTGATCAGAGCGGGGAGATCGGCGACCGACGTGAGCACCCGATCGGCACCCGCGGCACGCAGGGTGTGCTCGTCGTGGGCACCGGTGAGCACGCCCACGGACAGACCGGCGCGGGCGCGTCGTGCGGTGTCGATGTCGCTCGACGTGTCGCCGACGACGACGACGTTGGCCATGTCGTCGACCTGGGCGGTGAGAGCGGCGGCCAGCACGAGGTCCGGGTAGGGGCGACCGCGCAGGCCGGCGGTGGGCGCGAGGACCTGGTCGACGACCGCGGCCCACCCCAGTGAGTCGAGAATTCGTTGCTGGGTGGCCGGACTGAACCCGGTGGTGAACGCGGTGGCGATCCCGCGCGATCGCAGGTCCGCGAACGTCTCCGCCGCTCCCGGGATCGGGTCGACCCCGTCGTCGATCAGTTCTCCGTAGGCCTCTTCGAACGCTTCGTTTGCCCGTCGGGCCGCGTCGTCGGAGCCGAGAAGCGCGCGGAACACTGCGATCTTGGACTGCCCCATCGTGTCGAGGACGTAGGTGCGGGCGCGGTCGCGCTCGTCGCCCTGGTCGGGAATGCCGACCGCGGTCGCGGCCACCTCGAACGCCTGGGTGACGAGCCCGTCGTCGACGATCGTGGTGCCGGCCATGTCGAAGACGACGAGTTGGACGGACGAGGTGCCATCGTGTGGGGTGGTTGTGCTCGCAAGATCCGAAGCAGGCTCAGTGAAGTCATCGGTTGTACGCATGAGCCCACTCTCGCGTTTGGTATAGACCAATTCGGGTGTCTGACCCCAACGCCAGGTGAACACTCGGTTGCCACTTGGTCTAGACCATTATTTGCTATGTTGGTCGCATGACCCTGTCCGAGCAACCGCGCGTTCTCAAGCACCAGGTGGTCAGGTCCCGGCTGGAGGAACTCCTTCAAGACCTCGTCGAGGGTGATCCCTTTCCCGCGGAACGCGATCTCGCCGAGAGCTTCTCGGTGTCACGCGAGACCATCCGACAAGCACTTCGAGAGCTGTTGCTCGACGGCAAAATCGAGCGCCGGGGTCGGATGACGGTGGTCGCGGGTCCCAAGATCCGACAACCGTTGTCGATCGGTTCGTACACCGAGGCGGCCCGCGAGCGCGGGATGGAGACCAGTCGCATCCTGGTGGGATGGACGAACCTGACGGCCGACGCGGTGCTCGCCGAACGCCTGGCGATCGCCGTCGGCGACCCGGTCATCCAGCTCGAGCGTGTCTTCACGACCGACAGGGTGCGCGTCGCGCTGGAACGGACACGCCTGCCGGCCTTCCGGTACCCCGATCTCGAACGCGACTTCGAGGTGACCTCGTCGTTGTATGCCGAATTCCGTAGGCGCGGGGTGCGTTTCGGGCGTACCGAGGACACCATCGAGACGACGTTGCCCGACGCGCGTGAGGCCGCTCTGCTCAACGTCGACGCTCGTACGCCGATGTTCTTGCTGAACCGCTTGTCCTACGACAAGGACGACGTCCCCATCGAGTATCGGCGTTCGCTGTACCGGGGCGACCGGATGGCGTTCACGCAGACGATGTACGCCGACTGATCAGTAGTTCTGGTCCTGCCAGGTGCACAGGCACACCTCGTTGCCCTCGGCGTCGGCGAGGACCCAGAAGGCCGGGGCGTACTCGTCGGTGAGGAGTTGGCCGCCGGCGGTGATGGCCGACTGCAGCCGCTCGTGTAGTTCGTCGGTCGGGATCCACAGGTCGACGTGCATCCTGCTCCGCTGGGGACGAGGTTCGTCCATCTGCTGGAACCAAACGCTGGGTAGGCGCCCAGCCGGATCGACGAGGTCGACAGGTTCGCGATCGGCCGCGTCGCCGTAGCCCAGGACGGCTTTCCAGAAGGGCCTGATGGCCGGGATGTCGAGGGCGTCGATGGCGAGGTTGAACTGGGTGACGGGCGCGGACACCGGCTCGAGGCCGAGGTCGGCGGCGATGCCCGTGATCCGGTTCGCCAGCGCGACATCGGCTTCCGTGAGCTGGTGCGCGCTGTGCGTGGTGAGCACGAGATGCACCGTGCCGTAACGCAGATCGATGTCGGGGTGGTGGTTCGCCTCTTCGGCGGCGTCGATGATCTTGGCGACGAACTCGCCGCCCCGCACCATCGATCCGGTGTTGTAGGCGGCGGCGAGTCTGTCGGCGATGACACGCCAGGGATCGGCGACCATCTCGGCGGCCTCGGCGGTGGTGAGCGGTGAGCGAGTGGACCCGGTCATGTCGCCCCATGCTGCCCCGTTCCGGTGGATTGCGAAAGGGGGCGCGCCTCAGTGCCTCTTGGTGGTCGCCGCGGCCAAGGTCGCGATCGCCTGGTGCGTCGCCGGGAGGAACCCGCGGCGCGCCTCCTGGTCCAGGGGGGTGCCGGCGCCGATGACGGGGTCGTAGTCGAGTCCGATCACTCCGCCGACCGCACCGGACACCACGTTGACCAGCATGTCGGCGAGTCCGTCCTGATGGGTGGCCGGTAGTTGGGAGGAGATGACGACGATCGTCTTCTCCAGCACCCCGGCCCGGTCCCATTCGGTGAAGACGACCCGGGCGCGGTTGAGTAAGTCGGGTCTCGCGGCGATGACGAGCACCGGGGTGAGGTTCGGGAGGTCGTCTTCGGCGAGTTCGGGCAGCAACGTGAGCGGATGCGCACCGGCGTCGACGACGGGAACCGCGCCCTGCCGCCACGTCTCGACGACGGCGTCGGTGACCGTCGCCTCCTCGGGCGGAAGCCACAGACCCGTGCCCGACGCCGTGCGCAACAGTTCGGGGTTACCCGACCCGCGGAGCCGCAGCTCGATGTCGCAGTCGTTGCCCGACGCGTCCACCCACCACGAGAGCAGCCCGAGCGTCGACGACGCCCGATGCTCCGCGAGCAGCGCCGAAACAACCGACGTGCCAACGCCTCCCGCTGTCCCGCACACGACGACGGCCCGCTCGGCCCAGGCCTGCGGGTCGCCGTCGCGTGGTGTGGTCGGGTTGGTCATGTGGATTCAGGGAACGAGCATGTAGATGGTCGAACCGTAGCCGGAAGGGACTCGAACAGGACTATTGGGCGAAAACCCACCGAACCCAAGGCTGACTGGACCTGAGCCGGTGTTGATCTCCCAAACCTTCTTCTCGCCCGGACGCGGGCCGAACGTTGCGGTAACCCATTTTTCCAGGTTGTAACCCCGCACGCTGGTGTAGTAGTTCCCAAACAGCACTCGGCAATTCGGATTACGCTTCCAACTCGCCCCAGCCCCGGTGAACCCGTGCGACCGCACCGTGACCCTGACTACACCCCGCTTACCCTTCGGCGCATCCACAGTCGCGTTGACCGCACCCCGGCAGTAGGAGTGGTCGCCGAATATCCCGAAGTTGTAGCCGGTAGTCGAAACTTGGGGAATCGGAGCCGCGGACGCCTGACCGACGCCCGCCATGCACAAGGCGCCAACGATAAGTCCGACAAAAATAGTCGCGAGTAATCGCTTCATTTGATCCCTCTTTACCTTCTGCGGGCGCTCAGTTACGGGACCAACAGGTAGAAACCCGCCCCGTATGACTGGGGTGAGGCGATCGGGCTGTTAGCCGAGTAGGCAGTTACGCCGAATACGACCACACCCGAACCCGTATGAACGTCCCAAGTCTTGCTCTCACCGCGTCGCGGCCCGAAGCCAGCTCTTACCCACTTCTGAATGTTGAGTCCTCGACCGCTTGTGTACGTTGTCGCGAAGAGGACTCGACACCTCGGATTCTTCCTCCATCCCGGGCCGTCGCCTGTGAACCCGTGCGACCGTGCAGTTACTCGAACCACGCCGGGCTTCCCTGCCGGCGCATCGAGACCGATGTTGACAGCTCCGCGGCAGAAGGAGTGGTCACCAAAGGTGCCGAAATTGTTCCCGGTCGTTGATAGCTGGGGAATAGGGGCTGCGGTTGAGTGACCACCGCCAGCAACCGTAGCGATACTTGCCAAGACAAGCACGACCATAAAGACCATGAGTTTATTCATTCGTCCCTCACTATTCGATTCGGATCAAAAATTGGAAGTGGCCCCGCGTCGGTGCGCCACCCATCTGTGAGCACGCACCGAATATCTTGTCGGCGCGGTGCGGCGTACTAGATCGTCAGTTTTCGCTGGGTTCGTCAAGGAACCAGCATGTAGTACGACACGCCCACCGACTGCCTCAGACGAATCGGGTTGTTACGGGCATACGTCGACACCAGAAACTCGACCACTCCCGACCCAGTCCTGACCTCGTGAACCACCTTCTGCCCACGCCTCGGACCAAAATTGGCATTGAAGAAGTTCCATTGCGCGTACCCAATCGCACTGGTGTGCACCGTGCCGACCAACAGCTTGCACACCGGATTCCGCTTCCAACTCGGCCCCTGGCCGGTAAATCCGCGAGACGTGAGCGAGACGCGGACAACTCCCGGCTCCCTGGGCGCTGCGGTGAGACTGACGTGTAGTACACCGTTGCAGAATGAATGGTTGCCCACCGTAGCAAATTGGTTGCCGCTGACCGAGATTCTCTGCAGTTCGGGCGCCGCGTTGACATCTCCTGGACCAGCGATCACCCCGGTCAGCGCTGCTACAGCCACCGTCAGTGCAACTGCAATACGTCTTGACATCAGAAACTCAACTCACTTCGTAAGCTACGGGACCAACATGTAGTGCGACACTCCGTAGGACTGCATGACGCGAACGGGGTTGTTGCGCGCATACGAGACGGCCTGGAACTGAACAAGACCGGACCCGGTCCTGATGTCGTGGACCACCTTCTGTCCGCGGCGCGGTCCAAAATCGGCGTTAAAGAAGTTCCATTTGGCATACGCCTCGATGCTCGTATGCACTGTGCCGATCAGAAGCTTGCACACCGGCTTCCGCTTCCAACTCGGACCGTTTCCTGTGAAGCCAGAAGACGTGAGGGTGACCCGGACGACCCCGGGCTTGGATGGGGCGGCAGTCAAGCCCACGTGCAGGACTCCTCTGCAGTAGGAATGATCACCAAAGGTTCCCATGGTGTCGCCGGTAATACCTATGCGTGGCAACTGTGGTGCAGCATCGCTTTTCCCAACTCCGACGACAACACCCGCGGACACGACGACAAGGCCGATCACTACACACAACAGACGTTTCATATTCAAAGGCCCTTGTTCTCAGTGATGTTCGGCTGAAGAGTTGCCAACCTCAGCCGGCCACAAGACGTCACTTCCAGGGACCGCGTTCTTCAGGCTGTCGGACTGTGCGCGAGTCCAGTCGCGTACCGACTTCTCAGTCTGCGGGCCGAACACTACATAGGGTGACCGAGCTTGCGCTCCCGACCATTTGAAGGTCGAAGCCCCTATTCTTGCGTCAACGTCGCCACGATGGTTGACGACATAGTCGACGGCTGGCAACCCCGCGCTGCGCGCGCGATCTGCTGTCAGGTGGAATTCAAACTGATTCGGCCCATCAGGCTGCGGGAGCGCGTGCCGTGGACCGTTCTGATTCCATGGCTCATCCGGGTTCGCGCCGGGGTCACCCGCGCCAAGCGCATACGCGAGGGCTCCGCCAGCAGTCCCACCGATGGCGAAACCGACTATTGCGCCTGCAGCGCCAGCCCCGGCACCTCCAACCCCGGCACCGATTAGTGCACCTACACCCGTCTGAAACGGCTGCGGCGGGAACGCGGAGCCGATCAACGCCCCGACTCCCGCACCAACTCCCGCGCCCACAACCGCCGACGGAATACCAAGCGCGACAGCACCAGCCGTACCACCGGCCATGACACCGATGATCGTGGCGGCAGCACGACGCGTCGCCTCGTCCTCAGGAACACCAGCAGAGATCAAACCTTGCGCGATCTTCGCCTCACCATAGGCCGACCACGCATTGATCGAGTTCACATCACGCTTCGACATCCCCTCCGGAATGTCGGTGACGAAGTTGCCCACACGGATCTTCTCCGGCGGCGGCGCGATCGGCCGAACCGGCGGAGCAACCCGCGGAGCCACCCGATTGTTGATCAACGGAGTGTAGGGCTCGTCATACGAATACGACCCAGGCGCGGTGTACGCCTGATAAGGCGCCTCCACCGGCGGCCCCGGAATACTGCCCGGCCCCGGAACCACGACCGGCTCGACCGTGGCCTCAGCACCGGCACCACCATCCGGCGACACATCGCTCGGACTCGTGCCACCCTGCCCCGGCGCCGTGTCACCCGGACTCGTGCCCCCCTGCTCCGGCACCGCAAACGCCGCTCCCGCGCCCGCAGTGATCGACACCGCGACCACCGCCGACGTCACCGACAGCAATGGACCACTCGGCACCCGACGCTTCCGATGCCGACCCCGACTATGACTCATTACTCGACTACCTCTCTGGTGCGCCCACGGCGGGCGAGATCTCACTCAACTGATCGAATGGACTGGATGTAGGACTTGCCGCCGATGGTCGTCGTGCGGATGACCTGGCGGTAGGTGATGGGCGCCGCGTCGGGCTGCAGTTCGGTGAGCACCACCGAGTACTCGCCCGGGCCGCGCTCGGCGACCGTCAGACAGTGCCGGGTACCGAGTGGACGCTGATTGATGTACTGCTGCATCACGTACTCAGAGGCCACCGCGCCCGGCGCCGCGACCGCCCGTGCCGCCCTTGCCGAGCGCAGAACGTAATAGGCGTGGTTGAAGGCGCGGATCGCGCCGGCGCCGGACTCTTGGTTACCGGCATCGTCGCCGTCGGACACCGTCGTCCCCGCCCCCACCGGGCGTTGCGTACAGGCGGGCTCGCTCGCCACGGCGGACGTGGATGGCAACAGCGAATCAGAGGCGTCAGCGGTGGACGTCGATGCCGTCGTCGATTCGGGCTCGCCGCCGCGCGTCAGGACCACACCCAAGGCTGTGGCGACAATCACAAGAATCGCTGCTGCCGCACCTGCGATTCGCAGTGGTGAACCGAAACGTGCGGGCTTCTCACCGCGTGCGGCCGATCCGCTCTTCCGCTTCGCACGGACCGACTTCTCCGCCTCCGCCAGGAACGCGTCGAGCTCCGACGCCGGGCGAGGCGCGACGACCTGCGGTGCGGCGACCGCCGGCCGAATCGGCTCCTCGAGCTGTGGAACTGGACGCTCGAGAACCGCCACCGCGGACGGCTGCGAGGCAACCTGAGCTGGGCCGACGGAGCGGTATCGGGCCAGGTGAGCGGCGAGATCGGCGGCTGGCGTCGCGCCGGAAGCGGGCGACGGCGGGACGTCGGGGAACCACAGTGCGGAAGCGCGCGGCGGCACCAAAGATCCCTCCCCCCGGCCGGTGATCATGTCGTCGTGAAGTTGCGCTCAACGACGGCACGACGCAGGGGGTCCCCCGATGACGTCGGCATATGCCGTCGCTGACCTCGGGACACCCTACAACAGCTCTCAGGACCTTCTCAGCTGTCATCCACAGGGGTGACAGGCGATCCTGCGCTGCGAATTCATGCACACAGATGTCGCGCTGACTAGGGTCGCGAGTGTGCTTCTCACGGCCGCAGTCGCCCGCGGGGTCGCGGACGGAACCGTCGACCTCGCCTTCCGGCGATGGGGCCATCCGCGCATTCATCCCGGCTCGAGCTTCATCGCGCTGACTCACGTCATCGAGGTGACGTCCCTGGAACGCGTCGACCCCGAGCGGATCACGCGCGAGGAGGCGCGGCGCGCGGGATACGGCGATGCCGACGCCGTCCGGGCCGCCCTCTGCGTCAACGTCCACAATCCGACCTACCGCATCGGACTGCAGTGCATCGGCGAGGACCCACGGATCGCCCTGCGCGCCGACGATGATCTGGCGGACGCGGACGTGGACGAGATCCGAACCCGCCTCGACCGGATGGACTCCCGGTCCAAGATCGGGCCGTGGACCCGAGAAACCCTCGACCTCATCGCGCGCCGCCCGGGCGTGGTGTCGACCGACCTCGCGGCTGAACTCGGCACCGACCGAGCAGGATTGAAGCAGGACATCACCAAGCTCAAGAAGCTCGGGCTGACCGACAGCCTCGTCGTCGGGTACGAACTGTCGCCGCGCGGCGTCGAGTTCCGGCGTCGCGACCGCGACTGAGGTCACCGAACATCCGACGGCGACGTGTCGACGTGGGCATCATCAAGTTCATGCCCAGCGCACACCCGGCCCGTCACCTGCTGCGCGCCAAGGATCTCGCGGACGTGCGATTCGCCGAGCCGCTGACGGTCGACGACATGGCCGCCGCGGCGAAACTGTCCCGCGCCCACTTCTCGCGGGCCTTCGCAGCCGCATACGGACAGTCGCCACACGCGTATCTGCAGACTCGACGACTGGAACGGGCAGCGGCCATGCTGCGAACGACAGACCGTACCGTCGCCGACATCTGCATGGCGGCGGGTCTTTCCAGTGTCGGTTCGTTCACCACGAGCTTCACTCGCGCATTCGGCAAGACGCCGACCGCATATCGGGATTCGTTCCCACCCGCTTCCACGTACGCACAGATACCGGCGTGCGTTCTGCGCGTCTACTCGCGCCCGGCGCCGACGAGCCGGACCGAGCAATCCCCGGAAAGGGAAGCAACACGCGACGAGGCCAGGTGAGGACAGCACACGGGGAGAAGACCTCGACGGCCGCAGCGACTTACGTTGATCTCACACCGCAACATCCCTCAAGCGAAGGAAGACAACATGATTCGCATCGCCAGCGTCGAGTTCACCGAGACACCCGAAGAACGGCCGTACGGCATCGACGCGGGTTTCCGCGACCCGTCGGGAAACAGTGTTCGCCTGACGCAACTGGCCGAGGTACTCGCCTAGACCGCCCGGCGTTCCGGCAATCGCGGGTCGCGTCGCCGCGTCGTCGGCGACAATCCGACCATGAACAGCATCCGATCCGGAGTCACGGCGGCTGTGCTCGCGCTAGCCGCCGCAGGTTTGTGCCTCGTGGCCGGAAGCGCGAACGCCGCGCCGTTCCCGGTGATCACGGATGCGCCGACCGCCATCGCCACTCGCTACCTGAGTCCGGCATCGGAGTCGCCCGCCGGCGCCAACCGCTTCGGCTGCCGCGACCGGGACGGACGCAATCCGGTCGTGCTATTGCACGCGACCGCCATGAACCAGAGCGCCAACTGGGCGTATCTCGCGCCGACCCTGGCCAACGCGGGGTACTGCGTGTTCAGCCTGACCTACGGCCAGACGAGCTGGAGCGGCAACACCGGCGGCCTGGGCAACAAGGAGCAGTCCGCCCGTGTGGTCCCGGCTTTCGTCGGACGGGTTCTGGCTGCCACCGGTGCCCAGAAGGTCGATGTCGTCGGCCACAGCCAGGGCGGCGCGATCGCACAGCTCGTCACCCAATTGCCCGGACGCGCCGAACAGGTGGGCACGATCGTCGGGCTGTCCGCGTCGAACCGGGGATACTCCCGCGTCGGGTCGATCACCGACCGCCTACCGGCCCGTGCCCCCGGTCAGAGCTACTGGGGTCCGACGCATCGCTCGATCCGATACGTGAACCTCGCGACGCGATTCGACGAGATCTCGACGCCGTACACCGTGACCTTGATGCCGCCCGGCCCCAACATCACCAACACGGTGATCCAGGACGTGTGCCCGGCGTCGAAGATCGGTCACGTCGGGATGGCCTACTCCCCGACCGTCGCTGCGCTCGTCCGCAACGCACTCGATCCGCAGCGTCGGGTGCCGGTCGTCTGCGGTTCCGACTTCCCGGGTTGACCTGGGCCCTCTGGCTTCGACGACCCGAGTTTTGTTCGATCCCCGACCCTCGCTAGACTCGTCTGCGCTGCCTCGCGTAGCACGCCGCCCTAGCTCAGTCGGTAGAGCAATTCACTCGTAATGAATAGGTCAGGGGTTCGATTCCCCTGGGCGGCTCCATCTCCTCCCGGCCACTCATGCCTCGGTTCTGGCCCACCCCTGCGTCGTCAGAAATCCGCCGCGCGGCCGCCTCGACGCACTGACCGCAGGCCGTTTAGTTCACTCGTTCAACCAGGAACAGGCGGGCGTGTGGCAGCCCCGCGGTGCGCGACCCCCGTCGACCGACCCTGCGAACGCAGCCCTAAGCACCATTGGAACAATAGAGGCCACTCCGACTGTTCCTTATTTTATCTATCTCCGTCTCTGTATAACATAGGCCATACAGGCCACCCCGCTTTTGCGTATGGATGCGGAGATAGATCAAGTGTCATACAGAACGCTCAAGTCCGTCTTCCACCAGCGCGATCAAGTCGGCGCCGACGCTGAGGAACGGGTCCGACGCGAGTCTCCCGCCGCCCTCCGCTGGGACTTGATGATCGGCGAGTACCCGATGTTCGCGCTGCTGACCCCCGAGATCGCAGTGCTGATCGAACGAATCATGAGCTTTGAGCCGAAGATTCAGTCCGAGTGGAAAGATCTGCCAGGACGAGCACGGACCCACTATCTCCATCGCATGGTCATCGACGAAATCCAAGCGACCAACGAGATCGAACAGGTCCGTTCGACCCGACAGGAGATCGGTGCTGCGATCAGGGCCGTCCGGGCGCGACAACCCATCGAAAACAAGCGCTTCGCGGAGATGGCGCGTCTTTACCTCGACATCGGCAACGACGAGGCCGAAAGTCCGCATACGCTGGACGACATCCGGGCTGTCTACGACGCGGTGACCGCGGGAGAGATCCGTGATGAAGACGCTCCCGATGGGCGGCTGTTCCGGCAGGGACCGGTATCGATCGAATCCGGGACCAAGATCGTGCATACCGGAGTCGTGCCCGAGTCAGCGATCGACGCAGCGCTCACCCTGATGCTGAGCCAGGCGCGCGACGATTCGGTCCCCCAACTCATCAGGGCCGTGGCTGCGCACTTCATCTTCGAGTACACGCACCCGTTCTACGACGGCAACGGCCGAACCGGGCGCTACCTTCTCGCACTCGACCTCCGACAGGTGATCGCTCCGTACGCGAGCCTCGCGCTGTCGGCGACCGTCGCCGACAACAAGGACCGTTACTATCGCGCGTTCGCGGACGTGGAGAATCCACTGAATCGCGGGGATCTGACGCCTTTCTTGATCAGAATGTTGGAGATCATCGCCGAGGCACAACATCGGCTGCTGCTCGACCTCTCCGAACGTCGGCAGAAGATCGAGGCGCTCAGGGCACGCCTTCGCGATCTGGTTGATGACGAACAGTTTCCGCTCAGCGTAGGGCTCGACCGCGAGTCGTCACCGCCGATAAGTCCTGACGACTTCGGCGCGATCTTGTACACCCTCGGCCAGGCCTACTACTTCGATGTGAACCGCGCCGTCCGATCGAACACCCTGGCCGACGTGCTGGGAAGATCCAGTCAGTTCGTCCGACCGCGACTCCAGCTCTTGGACGACGCCGGGATCATCGAGACCGTCACGAGGAAACCGCTGCGTTTCCGGCTCACCCAGCGGGTGGCCGCGCTGCTGGATCTGGAAGGACCGTGATCTCCAGTAGCTGACCCTCCGAGTAGATGTCCCGATTTGTGTCATTCAGACGACAGCGAGCAGCCCGCTCGTCGTCTAATATCTGATCGACAAAGAGGGGGCCCAGGGGTGGCAGGATATCGGCGCGGCACGCGACGCGCCGTCGAGAACGACGGCGTCGGTCCTCTTCGACGACCCTCGGGCCTCTCCAACGCCTCTCTCACCCTCGGCGCGCTCTCGCTGGCCACCGTCATCCCGACCGCGGTCGCATCGATCAACGTGACCACCCTGGTCCACGCTCTCGCCGCGCCGGACACCGTCCAGGTGGCCACCGAATCGAGCACCGGGTGGAGCCAACCGATCCCGTTGGCGCCGGGCGCCGGCGGCCCCGCCGCCCCGTCCGCCGCTGCGACACCGACCGGCGGGCCGGCTGACCCCACGACACGCGACCTGTCTTCCACGGGTACACCGAGAACGCTGGTCATCGACTTTCCGCACTCGGTCGGCCCCATCATCGCCGGCGGTCCCCGAACCCGCGCAGTGCTGTCGACGGAGCTCGACAACGAGCTCAAAGAACGTGCGGTGCAACAGAACCTGGCGGTCATGACTGTCATCGCCGGACTCGACGCGAACAGTCCGTTCGTCGTCTACACCGGCGACGCCCAGGGCTCCGGTGGGCCCGGCGCGCCCGGCGTACCCGAGGGCGGCACCAGCCTGACTCCTCCCCCGCCGGGTACCGACGGTCCGGTCATCGTGCTGGTGTCGGATCCGCGTGGACCGTGGAGCATTCGAGTCTGGCTGGAGACCATCCCACTTGTCTCGGCACTCCTGAAGTCGATCGGATGGAAGGTCGACCCGCCCCGGACGGACCGCCCTGTCGAGACGCCACGTCCCGACGTCGGCACGGGCGGCGAGCCGGAGGTCACCGAACCACCACGCGGCCGGCCCATCGAGCCGACCACCGACCGTGGCGACACCACATCCGACGCCGGAGCCGATGCCGAGACGCCCGGGGACACTGCCGAAACACGGGACGTGGGCCGGGAAACCCTGCGGGACATCGTGGTCGACGATGACCAGGACTTGCCGAGCGAGTCCTCCGATGTCGACGACGACGGGGACACCGGATCGGACTCAGGCGAAATGGTTGACGACGGTCCGTCCGAGGGTTCGGGCAACTCCCGATCCGACTCGTCGAGCGGTGACAACTCCGGTGCGGGCGACGACAGGGATTCTTCCGACCGCAGTGGTTCCGGCAGCGAATCCTCGGAATCAGCCGCCTAATCCGTCGTCGTGGATCAGCGGCTCAACCGAACACGGACGCCAGTGGTGCTGCCGAATCGGGCGACAACGGCGACGTCAGCATCACCGGCCCCTGCGCCATGAAACGTGGAGTCGCACCATGATGTTCGTCAGCCGCGTGCACGGTGAACGGATGGACCACGTAGACGTCACCGGGACTGCCAGTCGCATAGGAGACGCGACGCTCGCGACTCGCGGCGTCGAGTAGCGGACCGGCGTCGAAGGGGCTCATCCCGTCGTTGTCGAGAACCGTGACAGCGTCGAGATGTGACCCCACCCGGATGCGTGTCGGTGCGTCGGACGGCCCGACCTCGGAGAGCAGGGTCAGGATCAGCACGGTGTGGGGCCGCCGACTCACCACCCACGTTCCGTCCTCGCGCGGTGTGTTGGCGTCGATGTGCCACCCGCGGTCATCGACCGTCGGCGGCAGCGGGAAGCGGACCGGTATGTTGCCCAGGGCGCCGCGCGGTGTCCAACCGCCGACGCCACAGATCGCATCGAGCGCCTCGGTCAGCTCCGGACTGTTCGCGAGCAACCCGAATGGGCCGGCTCCCACCATGTCCGACGCCCAGCGCACCGGATCGGTCCAGGCGTCCGGGTCGTCCTCGGACAATCCCAGCTGAGCCCACAGCCCCGCCCGCGCCCGGTCCGCAGCCTCGCGCAGCGACGGACGCTCGATCTTGAGGAAGCCGTCTGCGCTGAACCTGTCGACGTCGATCACCGTCGCAGCCTCCCACCATCGGGCGTCTCCCGCGAGCGATTTTCGCCGCACCGCGGGCGACAGATCACCAAGCGTCGAGAAGCTCACGGCCGCAAGACCTCTGGAATCGACTACCGGAGAGCTTGGTCGATCAGGACTTCGGCGGCGGCACGTGCATCGTCGGCGGCACGCGCCGAGCCCGCGATCGCCGCCGTGGTCTGGGCCCCCTCGGCGAGGATGGACAGCTGCGCGCCGAGGCCGTCGGGGCCTCCCAACTCCGCCACCAGACCCGCGACGTAACGCTGGAAATCAGCTTTCTGCGCACGGACCGCGGCGGCGACCGAGGGCATCTCGGCCCCGAGTTCGCCGTAGGCGTTGATGAACGCGCACCCGCGGAACTCGTCGGTGCCGAACCACTGGAACAAGAAGTCGAACACGGCGAGCAGCCTCTCCCGCGGCGACGACAGACCCTCCGCACACGCGGCGATCCCGCTGTTCCACTGCCGGGTCCGATCGTCGAGCACCGCGAGGATCAAGGCCTCCTTCGACGGGAACATCGAGTAGATCTTCTTCAGCGACACCCCCGCCGCATCGCGGACCTTGTCCATCCCCACCGCGTGGACCCCGTGCGCGTTGAACAGCTGGTCAGCGGCACGGACCACCTGCTCGCGCGGGTCCACGTCGTCGGTCACCTCGATCTCCTCTACTGCCGGTTCCCGGCTGGGGGTTGCGCGGGGAACGATCGTTCTCTAGTGTAGCAATCACCGGCGAGAACGACCGTTCTCCCGCCCGCCGCATCGATTCCGATCCCGATCGGGTCGCCTCAACAGAGAGAAGTGATCGCAATGGGCTACATCAAAGTCGGCACCGAGAACTCCACCGACGTCGAGCTGTACTACGAAGATCACGGCACCGGCCAGGCCGTCGTGCTGATCCACGGCTATCCGCTCGACGGGAACAGCTGGGAACTGCAGGCGCGCGAGCTCATCGACGCCGGCTACCGCGTGATCACCTATGACCGTCGCGGGTTCGGGAAGTCGAGCAAGGTCGGCACCGGCTACCACTACGACACCTTCGCCGCGGACCTGAACACCGTCCTGGAGACGCTCGACCTCCGCGACGTCATCCTCGTCGGATTCTCCATGGGCACCGGCGAACTCGCCCGCTACGCCAAGAACCACGGCACCGACCGGGTCGCGAAGTTCGCGTTCCTGGCGTCGCTCGAACCGTTCCTGGTGAAGACCGACGACAATCCCGAAGGCGTCGACCGGTCCGTCTTCGACGGTATCGCGGCGGCCGCCAAGGAGAACCGCTACGCCTGGTACACGCAGTTCTACAAGGACTTCTACAACCTCGACGACAACCTCGGCACCCGCATCACCCAGGAGGTCGTCGACGCGAACTGGAACACCGCGGTCGGCAGCGCGCCGGTCGCCGCCTACTCGGTCGTCCCCGCCTGGATCGAGGACTTCCGCGAAGATGTTGCCGCAGTGCGCGACTCGGGCAAGCCGACCCTGATCCTGCACGGCACGGCCGACAACATCCTGCCGATCGATGCCACTGGTCGCCGCTTCCACCAGGCCGTTCCGGAGGCCGAGTACGTCGAGGTCCCCGATGCGCCGCACGGCCTGCTGTGGACTCACGCCGCCGAGGTGAACGAGGCGCTGCTGGGGTTCGTTCAGAAGTGAGCGCCCCGGGGTGAGTTCAGCAGTGAGCACACCCGCGTGACAGCAGGACGGCCGCCGGATGAATTCTCCATCCGGCGGCCGTTTGCCGTCTGCTTCCCTACCGCGACTCGCCCTCGACCGGCGCCGAATCGTCGGCACTCTCGTCGGACGTCTCGGCATCCTTGTTGTCAGCGAGGGGGTCGTAGCCGGGAACACCCTCGAGCACCGTCAGTTCCTGATCGATGGCGGCCGAGACGGCCTTGGCATCTTCCTTGATCTTGCGGATGAAGTCCGACATCGCTCGCTCCTCGCTCATCGTCCGGCCGCGGCACGCGACCGTGACGTCATGATAGGTCGAGGCCCGCGTCACCCTCCGGCGATCGGAGTCCGGGCGCGACCGATCAGTCCCGGAACATGTCCGCGTACGACGACGACAGCGCCGGGTAGTAGGCGTCCCAGTCGACCTCGGCGACGCCACGGCCGGCCTCGGCCGCCACCAAGCGGTCCAGGTAGTACTCCCATCCCGGGCCCACGTTCTCGGCCATGTCGGCCCGTGGCAGTCCCTGCGCGAAGGTCAGTGTCGTCGTTCCGTGGGCTTCCGCCAGGTCCAGTTCCAGCCGCCACACGTCCTCATTCCCGTCCTGGGCCGGGGACTTCGATTCGACGACCAGCCGGCGCGGCGGATCGCATTCCAGGATCGTGAATCGCTCCGGCTCCACGTCGTCGCCCTCGGCGGTCATCCGGAAGTCGACGAACCCGTCGACGGGGTCGCCCGCCCATGTTCCGATCCAGCGTTCGAGGCGCGCGGGTTCGGTGATCGCCGCCCATACGGCGTCGGCCGGCGCCGAAAAACTCCGTTCGAGCACCACGTGCGGCACGCCGGCCCGCACCTCTCGACGGCCCGTGGCCGTGATGTCCGCAGTCATCCTGTCTCCTTGTGTCGTCTGCCTGAATCGGGCTGTGCAAGAGGGGAGTCCGCGGATTCCTCGTCGACGAACTCGCGCACGGTACGTCGCACCTCGAGGTCGAGCGCGTCGAGATGACGCTCGTCGAATCTCGGCTGCACGCCGTCCGAGTCCACGCCGTCCGAGTCCACGGCGTGCGAGCCCGCAACCGCCGAGTCCACCGCGTCGAGCCACGCCCGGACCCCGGCCAGCGCGCCGGACGCCAGCTCGTAGTGCCGCTCCCGGCCGTGGTCGACGGCCGTCGTCACGCCAGCTTCGCCGAGCACACGAAGGTGACGCGAGATCGCCGGCCGGCTGATCGGATGGTCGGCCGCGAGATCGACGACGCGCGCCGACCCGCGAGCGAGCCGCTCGATCAGCGCACGACGCACCGGGTCGGCGATCGCCTCGAAGTCGTCCACGCCCTATTGGTAACACACGAGTTACCAATAGGGAAGGGTGAAGCTGTCTACGCCCCGACCGGGCGCGCGAGTGCGAGTCCGATCCGCGCGACCATGTCGTCGACGGCGAACTTCGGCTTCACGTTCATGTCGAGGGCCTCCCGGCACGCGAGCACGGCTTCGACGCACTGCAGCAGCTGCTCGGGCTTGGCGTAGCCGGCGAGCGGGTTCGCGAGGTCGTCGGCCTTGTCCGGATGCATCGCGGTGACCTGGGCGCCCACGCCGACGACGAGCGCGTCGCGGAACAGCGCGGCGAGATCGACCAGAGCACGGTCGAGGACGTCGCGTCCGACCCGGGTCGCCCTCGACTTCTGCCGCTTCTCCAGTTCCTTGAGCGCGCCGGCACTTCCGCGCGGCATCCGCGCGGTGCCCTTGCCCGTGCCGCCCGCCCCGAGCGCGGTCTTCATCTCCTCGGTCTCGGCCGCGTCTAGCTCGGCACTGATCGCCTTGGCGGCCTCATCGGCCGACCGAACGAGCTCCTCGGCAGCGGCATAGGCGGTCGAGTCGCGGGCGGCGGCACGCGCCAGCCCGAGCGCCTTCTCGCGTTGCGTGCGCGCTTCGGGATCCGTCGCCAGCCGACGCGCGCGCCCGATGTGGCCGCCACACACCGACGCCGCCCACCGAGCCTGCTCCGGATCGAGACCGTCGCGCTCGACGAGCACCCGCTCGATGTCGGCGGTCGTCGGCGTCACCAGTGCGATGTGCCGGCAGCGCGACCGCAGGGTCACCGAGATGTCCTCGGGATCGACCGACGGCGCGCACAGCAGGAACACCGTGCGTGACGGCGGCTCCTCGACGACCTTCAGCAGCGCGTTCGCGGCCTGCTCGGTGAGCCGGTCGGCGTCCTCGACGATGACGATCTGCCAGCGTCCCGTGCCCGGCCGGCGCGCGGCGGCCTGCACGATGTCCCGCATCGCGCCGACGGCGAGGCTCAACCCCTCCGGCACGACGTGGCGGACGTCGGCGTGGGTCTTCGCCATCACCGTGACGCACGCCCGGCATTCACCACAACCGACGTTCGTGGCGTCGGGCGCCTGACACTGGAGAGCCGCGGCGAAGCACTGCGCGGCCACCGACCGACCGCTGCCCGGTGGTCCGGTGAACAGCCACGAGTGGGTCATCGACGCCCGCGACCACCCCGCATCGACGGCCGGGATCTCGTCGTCGGCGAGGAACAGATCGTCAGACGCACCCGCGTCGAGCCTCGCCGCGAGAGCACGCGCTGCCCGGGCGGCGGCCCGCAGATCGTCGGCGATGGCCTCTTGCCCGGTCAGCCGATCGAAGACATTTGTCACAGCAACACCCTAATCCGCAGTTCGGACACGCCTGAGGCGCGGAACCGTGTTTAACGATTGCAAGCAGCCAGCTACCGTAGTCTCCGTGGTTCAACAACGGTCGCGGTGGTCAAAGGGCCTGCATCTGGCCCGATGGCTGATTCATACGCCGTGGCCCATTCTCGCGCTGGACATGCTGCGGGCGAACCTCGTCGGTGCACTGTTCACCTTCGCGTTCCTGCGCTTCGGCATGCCGATCCAGGATTCGATCAGCCTCGACGAGATCACCGCGCTGAACCAGGTCATCTTCGCTGCCTACTTGTTGATCGCGATGGTCATCGGCGGCTTCGCCAGCATCCAGCTCTCGCTACCGGTGCTCATCTGGCATCGGCGTCGCACCCGACTCGACAACGAGGCCGCACGACGCCGCGCCCTCGCGCTACCGATGTTGCTGACCGCGGTGAACGCCGCACTGTGGGTCGTGGGCGGCACGCTGTTCACGTTCGTCAACCTGACCGTCTCGTCGAAGAACGCCTTCATCGTCGCGATCGCCAGCACGATCGGCGCGATGGTCACGTGTGCGCTCAGCTACATGCAGGCGGAGAAGGTCATGCGGCCGATCACGGTCGCGGCGATGGCCAACAATCCCGACAACGCCATCGCGCCCAGTGTCACCACCCGCATCACCGCGTTCTGGGTGATCAGCGTGGTCGCCCCGATGCTGGTGATCATCGGGATGATCGTGCTGCACCGGCTCGGCATCATCGAGGCCGACTCCACCGGCCTGGAGCGGCCGATCCTGTGGATGGCGATCTCGGCGCTCGCGTTCAGCGTGATCGCGATCGTGCGCGTTGTCGCCGCCATCAACGACCCGATCAAGCAGCTGCGGCGCGCACAGTCCAAGGTCAGCGAGGGCGACCTCAACGTCGCGGTGAAGATCTACGACGGCAGTGATCTCGGCCTGCTGCAGGCCGGATTCAACGACATGGTCGCCGACCTGCGCGAACGCCAGCAGCTGCGCAACCTGTTCGGCCGCTACGTCGGCGAGGACGTCGCGCGGCGGGCCATCGAGACCGGCACCGAACTCGGTGGCGAGGAACGCTACGTCGGCGTCCTGTTCGTCGACATCGTCGGCTCGACGCGCCTGGCGGTGAATCGGCCGCCCCGCGAGATCGTCGAACTGCTCAACGAGTTCTTCCGGGTCGTCGTCGGCGTGGTCGGTCGCCACGGCGGGTTCGTCAACAAATTCCAGGGCGACGCCGCGCTCGCCATCTTCGGTGCGCCGCTCGACCTCGACGACTTCGCCGGCCGCGCGCTTGCCTCCGCGCGTGAGCTGCGGGCCGAGCTCTACGAGACCCTGGGTGACACCGACATCGGCATCGGGGTGTCGGCCGGCAAGGCCATCGCCGGCCACATCGGCGCCGAACAGCGACTCGAGTACACGGTCATCGGCGACCCGGTCAACGAGGCGGCCCGCCTCACCGAGCTCGCGAAGGACGAACCCACCCGCGTCCTCGGGTCCGCTCGCGCGGTGTTCCTGGCGTCTCACGAGGAAGCCGAGCATTGGGAGATCGGCGAGGGCGTCGAACTCCGCGGCCGCGGGATCGAGACGCTCCTCGCGCGCCCGCACCTCGAGCCGGACCGGCGGGACTGAGCTCCCCCCCTCCCCTGCCCCCTGAGGTGCGAGCAGGGACTCGCCGTCGCTTGCCCCAGCGATTAGCGATTATTGAGCGCTCTTACTCGGCGTCCGGCGTCGCCTTCTTGGCCGCCGTCTTCTTGGCGGTCGACTTCTTGGCTGCGGTCTTCTTCGCCGTCGTCTTCTTGGCTGCGGTCTTCTTCGCCGCCGTCTTCTTGGCCGCTGCCTTCTTGGCGGGGGCCTTCTTCGCCGCCGCCTTCTTCGTGGTCTTCTTGGCAGCCTTCTTGGCCGGGCCACGAGCCCGACGATCGGCGAGCAACTCCATCGCGCGCTCCGGCGTGATCGAGGCGACCTCGTCGCCCTTGCGCAGGCTGGCGTTGGTCTCGCCGTCGGTCACGTACGGTCCGAACCGACCGTCCTTGATGACCATCGGCTTGCCGCTGACCTCGTCGTCCTTGCCGAGCTCACGCAGCGGCGGCGCGGCGGCCTGACGACCGCGACGCTTGGGCTCCGAGTAGATCTTCAGCGCCTCGTCGAGGGTGATCTCGAAGAGCTGCTCCTCGGTGCCGAGGGACCGCGAGTCCGAGCCCTTCTTGAGATACGGGCCGTACCGGCCGTTCTGCGCGGTGATCTCGTCGCCCGACTCCGGGTCTACGCCGACGACGCGCGGCAGCGACAGCAGCTTCAGCGCGTCCTCGAGCGTGACCGTCGAGATGTCCATCGTCTTGAACAGCGAGCCCGTACGCGGCTTGGGACCGGCCTTCTTCGCCGCCTTCTTCGCGGTCTTCTTCGCCGCCGGCTTCGTCTTGGTGGCCGTGCCCCCGCCGGGCGAGTCGAGCGGGACGACGTCGCCGTCGGCGGTGTCCGAACCTCCGGTGCCGCCGCCCGACCCGCCGTCACGCGGCGTCGGGCCCGCGGGAATGGTTGCGGGCGTGTCCCCGTCGTCGTCATCGTCGTCCGACGGCAGGACCTCGGTCACGTACGGACCGAAACGTCCTTCCTTGGCGACGATCTCGTGACCGGTGACGGGGTCCGTACCGAGCGAACGTCCCTCTTGCGGTGTCGCGAAGAGCTTTTCGGCAACCGCGAGGGTCAACTCGTCCGGGGTGATGTCGGCGGGCAGGTTGGCGCGCTGCAGATCCTCTTCCGCACCGTCCGCGGCGACATTGCGCTCGAGATACGGCCCGTATCGGCCGACCCGCACATAGATCGGGCGGCCCTCTTCGTCGTTGAACAGACGGATGGAGTTGACCTGCCGCGCGTCGATCTCCTCGAGATTGACACCGACGAGCTTCTTCAGACCGCCGTATTGCGCGATTGCCGAGTGGGCGGAACGGGTTTCACCGTCGGCACCGGAATGGTCGTCGCCGAAGTAGAACTCCGACAACCACTTCGTGCGGTTCTCGTTGCCCGTTGCGATCTGATCGAGGTCGTCTTCGAGGGTCGCGGTGAAGTCGTAGTCGACGAGGCTCTCAAAGTACGCCTCCAGCAGACCGACGACCGCGAACGCGATCCACGACGGCACCAGGGCGTTGCCCTTCTTGACCACGTACCCGCGGTCCTGAATGGTGCCGATGATCGACGCATACGTCGACGGTCGGCCGATCCCGAGTTCCTCGAGCACCTTCACCAGCGACGCCTCGGTGAAGCGCGCCGGCGGGTTGGTGGAGTGACCGTCTGCGGTCAGGTCGGTGGCCGTCAGCGACTGCCCCTCGGTGAGCTGCGGCAACCGGTTCTCGGCGTCGTCGGCCTGGCCGCCGCTGAGCTCGTCGACCGTCTCCACGTAGGCCGACAGGAAGCCCGGGAAGGTGATCGTGCGACCTGACGCGGCGAAGGTGCAGCGCTCTCCTGACGACGCGGTGCCGGCGATACGCAGGCTCAGCGTGGTGCCCTTGGCGTCGGCCATCTGCGACGCGACCGTGCGCTGCCAGATCAGTTCGTACAGGCGGAACTCATCGGCCTCGAGCTGCCCGGCCACCTGGCCGGGGGTACGGAAGGTCTCACCGGCGGGTCGGATCGCCTCGTGTGCTTCCTGGGCGTTCTTGACCTTGCGGGTGTACTGGCGCGGCGTCGGGTGGACGAAGTTGTCGCCGTAGAGCTCGCGGGCCTGGGCGCGGGCGGCGTTGATCGCCGACTCGCTGAGGCTCGTCGAGTCGGTACGCATGTAGGTGATGAAGCCGTTCTCGTACAACCGCTGCGCGATCCGCATCGTGCGGTCGGAGGTGAACCGCAACTTGCGGCCGGCCTCCTGCTGCAGCGTCGAGGTCATGAACGGCGCGTACGGACGGCGCGTGTAGGGCTTCTCCTCGACCGAGGTGACGGTCATCCCCGCACCTCGCAGGCCGGTGGCCAGACTCTCGGCGCGGTCGGCGTCGAGCACGATGACGCCGTCGGACCTCTTCAGGACACCCGTCGACTCGAAGTCGCGTCCCGTGGCGACCCGGGCTTCGTCGACGTTGACCAGCCGCGCCTTGAAGGTCTGCGGATTGGAGCTGTCCGCACTCTCCGCGCTCGCGTCCATCGTCGCGGAGATGTCCCAGTACTCGGCCGACACGAACGCCATGCGCTCGCGCTCCCGTTCGACGATGATGCGCGTCGCCACCGACTGCACACGGCCCGCAGACAGCTTCGGCATGACCTTCTTCCACAGCACCGGCGACACCTCGTAGCCGTAGAGGCGGTCGAGGATGCGTCGGGTCTCCTGCGCGTCGACGAGGTCGATGTCGAGGTCACGCGGGTTCTCGGCAGCCGCCCGGATGGCCGGCTCGGTGATCTCGTGGAACACCATGCGCTTGACGGGGATCTTCGGCTTGAGCGTCTCGAGGAGATGCCAGGCGATCGCCTCCCCCTCACGGTCACCGTCGGTGGCGAGGTAGAGCTCGTCGACGTCCTTCATCAGCGACTTGAGTTCGCTGACGGTCGACTTCTTGTCAGGCGACACCACGTACAGCGGCTCGAAGTTCTCGTCGACGTTCACGCCGAGACGTGCCCAGGACTGCCCCTTGTACTTGGCCGGCACGTCGGCGGCACCGCGCGGGAGGTCGCGGATGTGCCCTCGGGAGGACTCCACCACATAGTTCGCCCCCAGGTACCCGGCGATCTTGCGGGCCTTGGTCGGGGACTCGACGATCACGAGGCGTCGAATACCCCTGTTCGAGCGGGATGCGGTGCTGGTCTCTGCCACCGGGGCGTCCTTCGGTTGACTGGGTGGAGAACGTTCCTGCGTGTCAGTTCAGGTGTGTTCGATGGGTTTGTACCTTATGTATAGCGCCGTTTGCACATCTGAATTCCGTCTCGGACCCGGCGAGGTGACCGATCCGACACCGTTCCGACCCGTTGTAGCAGCTCAACGGCTCCAATGCGGGATGACTAATGCTCGTCGACCGGAGGCCAGTCGGCGACGGCCTCGGCACAGGGCGGGACGCCGACGTACTCGTGCAACCGGGACAGGCGCCGGTGGCCTGCGATCCGCAGGGCCGGGGAATGCCCGCGCGTACCGACGAGGGTTGGTGCGATGCCGACCCGCATCAGCGCCGTGGCGAGTGCCGCGTGCGACTCCGGAGCGTGGGGATCCAATCCGAGCTGGTAGCGGCCGGCATCCGAGTGACCGGCGGCGATCACCCACAGGCGCAGGGCCCGGAAACTCGGAACCCAGCCGGGGGGCATCGCCTTGACCGCTCCCGCGGACCAGGCCGCGTGCAGGGGATCGAGTTCATGGCAGGGCGCGGTCCGGGCCAGCGGCGTGCCCTCGTCCGAGACCGTCGACTCGGCTTCGAGGCCGGCCGCACGCATCTCGACGACGATCTGCTCTGCCCGCCAGCGGTCGGCGACCACGATCGAGACCCGCGTACCGGTTTCGGAGCGGACGGCCTGTCCGTGCGCCGCGAGCAGCCCCGCGAGGTCGGCGTACGCGGGCTGTTCGGTCTCCGCGGAGAAAAACGACAACTGGCCCACGATTCGAGACTAGTGCTGTGTCTCGGAAATAGGTGGGCGGTTCAGGTGGCGCGTTCGCGACGCGCGGAGCGCTGCGGAACGGGAGCCAGACAACAAACCGCTCCCGCCTCGACGAATCGAAACGGGAGCGGTGGTTTGCCCCGACTGCTTGGTGCAGTCACACGCGGGTCTTCTCAGACAGCGCGGACGCCGGTGGCCTGCGGCCCCTTGGTGCCCTGACCGACCTCGAACTCGACCCGCTGGTTCTCCTCGAGGGTGCGGAAACCGGATCCCTGGATCTCGGAATAGTGGACGAACACGTCGTCGGAACCCTCATCAGGCGCGATGAAGCCGAAGCCCTTTTCCGCGTTGAACCACTTCACAGTTCCCTGTGCCATTCTTGCAATCCTTTACATATCAACTGTCGCGACACGATGGGTCATCGTGTCGTGGCCGGTCGACCGCCATACCTCAAAGAGCCCCGCGAAGATCTGCATCGATCCGCCAAACTAACCTCAGTACCACGGCTGCAACATGCTTGTCGCCCACCGGGCGGTGGGTCGCGAAAGCTGCGGCCGGAACCAGTCAATCATGTTCGGCCCCCCAGCGATAGTCACACGAACCAAAGTGAGTCAAAACCTCGTCAAACTTCAGACCAACGACACCAGCCGGTAACATCGACGCAGGTCGGAGACCCGTCGCTGCAACACTATTTCGAAGAGTTCTCACCAGAAGATGCAGTACTCCACATTCGGGACAGGCCTGTTGGCCCGCACCCTCGCGGGGTCCGACGCCGACCCCTCCCCGCTCACCCACCTCTCGGTAATCCCATCGCGCTCACCATCTTTCGACGCCTGGCCGGAGTGGGTGCCGCAGCCCCTGATCGACGCCTACGCCGACAACGGCATCGAGAAGGTGTGGACTCACCAGGCGCGCGCGGCCGACGCCGCATTCCGCGGCAATCATGTGGCTATTTGCACCGGGACCGCATCGGGCAAATCGATGTCGTATCAAATGCCCATTCTCACTTCTTTTCTGAACGAAAAGAATGCGACCGCGTTATACCTCGCGCCGACAAAAGCTCTCGGGGCCGACCAGATCCGGGCAGTGTCCTCGATCATAGCCGGGCGACCGGAGTTCGGGCACCTCCAGCCGTGCGCATACGACGGCGACACCGACCCCGAGATCCGGCAGTGGGCGCGCGCCCATTCGCGCTGGATCTTCACCAACCCCGACATGCTGCACATCGGCATCCTGTCCCATCACCACCGATGGCGTCAGTTCTTCCGGCATCTGCGGTTCATCGTCGTCGACGAATGTCACCACTACCGAGGCGTGTTCGGGTCTCACACCGCCCTGGTGATGCGGCGTCTGCTGCGGATCGCGCGGGCCGCCGGTGCCGATCCGGTCGTCATCGGCGCGAGTGCGACGGTCGCCGAACCGGCCGAGGCGCTGGGCCGGTTGATCGGTGAACCGGCCGTCGCGGTGACCGAGGACGCATCTCCCCGCGGGGAGCGGACCGTCGCCCTCTGGGAGCCCGATTTCCTGCCGGTGGTCACCGGCGAGAACGGTGCACCCGTCCGACGCTCGGCCGGCGCTGAATCCGCCCGACTGCTGGCCGATTTCGTGGTGGAAGGTGCTCGTACACTGTGTTTCGCCCGGAGCCGGCGGGGCGTCGAACTGACCGCACTCAGCGCACGACACCTGTTGTCACAGAGCGCCCCCGAGCTCGAGTCCCGGATCGGCGCGTACCGGGCGGGATACCTGGCCGACGATCGGCGACGTCTGGAGAAGGCCATCTCCGACGGCGAACTGCTGGGCGTGGCCACCACCAATGCGCTCGAACTCGGCGTGGACATCAGCGGACTCGACGCCGTGATCGTCAGCGGGTACCCCGGAACGGTCGCCTCGTTCTGGCAGCAGGCCGGGCGCGCGGGACGCCAGCGCGAGTCCGGCGACTCACTCGTCGTGCTCGTCGCCCGCGACGACCCGCTCGACACCTACCTCGTGCATCATCCGGAGTCACTCCTCGGCAAACCCGTCGAGGCCACGGTCACCGACCCCGCCAACCCGTACATCCTCGGTCCGCACCTGCTGTGCGCCGCCATGGAGAAACCGCTGTCGGACAGCGAGATCGACGCCTGGAACGCCCGCGACGTGGCGCAGGACCTGGCCGCCGACGGCCTGCTGCGCAAACGTAAGTCCGGCTGGTACGTCACGGCCGGAACCGAACCCCACGCCGACGTCGACATCCGCGGCGGCATCGGCGGGCAGGTCCTGATCGTCGACACCACGACGTCGCAGCTGCTCGGTACCGTCAACACCGGCCGGGCCATGTCGACGGTGCACCCCGGCGCCGTCCACATTCACCAGGGCGAGACCTATCTCGTCGACGAGCTCGATCTCGACGACGGTCTCGCGCTGGCGCATCCGGAGGACCCGGACTGGACGACGTCGGCGCGGGAGACGACGGACATCAGCATCACCGCGACGCTCGCGAGCCGGCGATTCGGCCCGCTGACGGTCGCATTCGTGGAGGTCGACGTCACCCATCAGGTCGTCGGTTACCTGCGCACGTTGCGCACCGGAGAGGTGCTCGACGCCGTCGAGCTCGACATGCCCGAGCAGACGCTGAGCACCCGAGCCGTGATGTACACCCTCACACCGGAGGCACTCGCCGACGCCGGTGTCGACGAGACCCGGTTGCCGGGTTCGTTGCACGCCGCGGAACACGCGGCCATCGGCCTCCTCCCTCTCGTTGCGACCTGCGACAGGTGGGACATCGGCGGACTCTCGACCGACCTCCACCCGGACACCGGTCTGCCGACGGTCTTCGTCTACGACGGGTACATGGGCGGTGCCGGTTTCGCCGAACGCGGGCATTCGGCGTTCCTGACCTGGATCGACGCCACCCGAGACGCCGTGGCCAGCTGCGGTTGTGAGAGCGGTTGCCCATCCTGCGTGCAGAGTCCCAAATGCGGCAACGGTAACGATCCGCTCGACAAGAATGGCGCAGTAGCCGTCCTGGATCTTCTCCGTCGGGAATACTTGGCCCATGCATGACGAGGCATCCGACCGGGGGACCCACACGTATCGTCAGGTCACCCGACCCTCTCGTGCCTTCTTCCTGCTCGCCCGCCCGACGCAGAACACCGACCAGTTGCCGTCGTCCATCGGCGAGCGCGACGTGTTCTTCTCCGAAGACGAGGCGCTCGACGCACTGGACCTCCACTACGCCTGGTGCGCGGCCCGTTCCGGAGGTTTCACCGATGTCGTGACCACGGCACAGTGGTATCTGCAGACGGCGATGGTCGGTCCGCGGGTCACCGCCTCCCTCGGTGAGGTCTATCTGGCGTCCACCGATGCCCACTCCGGTGAAACCTGGGCAGCAGCAGGCGGTTTCCTCACCGAGGGGGAACTCATCCACTGGTCGTCGTTCGTCCGGGCCGCCCGATCGTGGATTCCGCTGAACACCGGGACCGATGCGCTCGAACTCGCCTATCGCGGCGACACCGACGTGCACTTCCACCAATTGTGGTTCGCGCCCATGCAGTCCATCCGGGTGTACCCCAAGCGGATCTCCGTCGAATCCGACGGTCTCGGGTAGGGCCGCCCTTCGGCACGGGGTCAGTCCACCGGTCCCGCGCGCGCCTGGGCGGTGGCGTCGCTCGTCCCGAAGCTCCCGAGTGCCACCGGCACCCGAACCGTCACCACCACATCGTCTCCGGCGGTACGGCACTCCACGAGCTCGGCCCCCGAGTCCTGTCGGCGGCTCAGATCTCGTGCCGCCGCGCATGGATTCGGCTCACCCGCGGCATGCTCGATCGCCGCGGCCAGAGCGGACAGATCGGCCGCCGACTGGGCGCGGTGGCGGGCGAGCACCGCTGCCCCGACATAGATCACCATCACGAGAACCGCAGCCAGCGCCGCGATCACGAATGCGCCCAACACCGTTGCGTGACCGTCGTCGTCGGCGATCAGCCCACGACGGCGCGTCATGGCCCCACCCCCGGCGCGAACACCACCTGATCCGCACCTGTCGGCTCCTTGGCCGCGACCGCCCGGGCCGACACCGTGAGACCCGGCAGCATCGCCACACCCGATCGGACCTCGACCACGACGACCCGATCGTCCGCATCCGAGATCGACACGCGCGCACCGTCTCCGACCAGCCGTTGCGCGACCTCGCGCCCCGAAGCATCACCCGCAGCGGACAGGCGAGCCACCTCGCGCGCCGCATCGGTACAGCGGATCTGGGTGGTCACCGCGGCGACCGCACCCACGGCGATGAGCACCATGACGACGATCGCGGCGATCGCGTACGCGGCCTCGACCGTCACCATGCCTGATTCGTCGGCGAGCAGGCGTCGCAGCCACTTTCGGCGGTTCATCAACCGACCGAGGTGTTGAGCGCCTTTCCGATGATGCCCGTCAGGGCACTCACGATGTTGTCACCGGTGACCACCGTGTAGAGGATCGCCCCGAACGCCGCCGCGGCGATGGTGCCGATCGCATACTCCGCAGTGGACATGCCTTCCTCGTCGGTCATCAGGCGCGTCATGTGCGCGCCGAGACGTCCGATCACATCGCTTCGATCGTGCGGCGCCGCGGCCTGGGTGGCGTCGTGGGTCCGGAACATGGTGCGTGACATGGTCTCTCCTGGGAGTCGATGGAACCGAGTGAACGGTGTTGCACGTACTTGGACGCAGCGCGTCGCCGTTCGGATCCCTCGGATTTGCCGACCATGCCGTTCCGGCGCAAACCCGGACGATCGTCAGTTACGAGGTCGACCACACCCCGAGTTCGTTGCCGCTGGGATCGGTGAAGTGGAACCTACGACCACCGGGGAAAGCATAGGGGCCGTTCACGATCTCGCCACCCGCCGCGCGCACCCGCTCCACTGAGGCGTCGAGATCGTCGGAGTAGAGCAGCACCAGGGGACCACCGCGTACGGCCGCGACCTCGCTCGTCGCGAGACCCCCGACCTCGGGCAGGTCCGGGCCGCCCGGATTCGCGATTCCCGCGTATGCGGGACCGTAGTCGTTGAACTGCCAGCCGAACGCAGCCGCGTAGAACGCCTGCGCCGCGGCCGAGTCGGTGACGGTGAGTTCGATGTAGTCGATGGCATGGTGTCGGTGCCCGGAGTCGGTCATGGAGAACATTCTGCGTCGTCGCACCGACAGATACGTCAGATCGAACCCAGAACCGACGAGGCGAGCCCGACGACGACCGGGACGATCCCGAGACAGATGAACGCGGGCAGGAAGCACAGTCCGAGCGGGCCGCTGATCGCGACACCGGCCCGTTCGGCGGCGGCGAGTGCGTCGTCGTGCGCCCGGCGTCGAACATCATCGGCGAGTTCGGCGAGACCGCCCGCCAGCGACGAGCCGGCCCGCGCCGACCGGCGCGCCATCGCGGCGAGTGCATCGAGATGGTCGTCGGACGTCTCGCCGTCCGGTCCGTCGAGCAGGGCCGACCATGCCGCGTCCGGATCGGCGCCCAGCTGCAGCAGGTCGGCGACGTGAGCGAGGGGCGCCGCCATCGACGCCGGCGCGCGTTCGG
>NZ_LZMP01000015.1:0-90020 GCF_001691435.1 Gordonia sp. UCD-TK1
CACTCTAGTAGCGATGCTGACCGCGTTCCAATCTATTTCGGAATTGCTCGCTCCGAACCACTGACACCCGAGATCGCAGCGATGATCGACGACCTTAGGTCCAAGTCCCCTTCGCTGGGGCCAAGGCGAACGCGTCGATTCATACGGGAGCAGATGAACCAGCGCAAAGCTGCACCCGAGTTCTCATCTCTGGGTGAGTGACTGACTACGGCACAGTCCAGTCCTCGGACGCTGCATACAGACGAGGCGTGTTCGTCCTAACGGGACTTGATCTGTTCGATATTCACGGTTACCAGTACGCTGGAGTCCACCTCCGACGCCGTACCCCTAGTTGGTGTCAGATTGTCGGGTGACAACCTAGTTGAGACTTGGCCACCCTAGTCGAGACCTGATGACACGGACGTGAGACCTGCCCCACCGTGACCTGGGAACCTTTCGGCACTCCCACACGGCTGCCGTCCGGGCCGAGCCCAGTCCCGCCCAGCTCGACCGGGGGTCTTATCAATCCGTGACTTGACCCGGCGGTCACAGAGCGGGCCGGCCCAGACCTGCTGGTACGGGGCTGGGCCGGGCGCGCGATCAGGCCGCCTTGTCTCCGATCACCACAGCCGCGATCTCGTCGGCGATCGCCTCAATCTCATGGGTGGCCGTGGACAACGCCACCTTGTCGGCAAGGGACGGGCTATAGGCGCGGACCTCGTCGGCACCCACTTCGTGCCAGATCGGGAGAATTGACTGCTCGCCCGCGTTCGTGCGGGTGACGATCCCATCGAGTTCGTGGTTTGGCCAGCCTTTGCCAAAGAACGACGGCGACAACACCACGAGACCAAACCGGCTCGAGCGGATGCCCTGATCGATACGCCGACGTAGGCTCGAACCGATGCGGAGTTCTGCGACATCCAACCAGACACGGACGCCGCGCACGGCAAGCGCGTCACGGAGCGGTATCGCAACGCTCAGCTTGTCCTCGGACGCGTGAGAGAGAAAGACGTCCCACGTCTGGCCAGCCATGATGTCGTCCGAAGGCGGCTCAACAACGTCGTCGCGAACCTCGACCCGCCGAGCCGGATTGTCTTCGCGGATCGTAGGAAGAGCGCCACGGGGTGCGGGCTCAACACCGACTCCCACGCGGTAACGACCTGCGTAACCGCCGAGGTCGGTAACGATGACCCACCGGCCAGAGCTCGGGATCGTCAGCCGGACCGGCGAGCGCTTCGCGAGACCACCGGTGTACCGGTAGCGGCGACCGGACTTGTAGTTCCGGTACTCGGACTGTGTCATCAGCTGGACGTTGGCCTGACTATCGAGCGTGACAACGGCGGTCGCGCCCTTCTTCTGATGGCCGAGGTCGTGGACGGTGTGTTTCACAGGGCGCTCCTGTTGTTGGGAACGACGATGGAACCCCTACCCCCGAGTTGTTGTAGCTCGAGAACCCGCGTTGTAGCCTGTCCTTACAGCGACCAACTGTGAGACAGAACCCGGACGAGGTTGATCCCGTTCGGGATCTTGTCGTTCTGGGGTCAGTCTATCGCCCCTACCATCGACACAACAGCTTGCAAATAACATTCGTGAGATTCCCTGGTCGCGATCAGCGTGTCGCCACTGATCGGCGTGTCGACCATTGCGATCGACTGCGCTCAGTGGGCCTAGAAGATGCGGCGCATCTCCCGGTCGAGTTCGTCAGTGGCGCGGCGCAGGCCATTATCGACCTCAGCAGCCTGCCGGCCCTCGCCGACCCAGGGGCCCGGGATCTGCAAGAGCATGTCGACAGACCGGCCCACGGTAAGCGCTGTGTATTGATTAAACCTGGGGCAGAGCGTAGTGTTGCTGTCGCAGACCCCCCCACACCTGTGGATAAGGGGGTCTCGCTGTATCTAGGGGGATTTTATTTCCTGCGGGACGCGGGAAGGGTCTCGCTCGGATAGAAATTTCTCGTACCACTGCCACGCGAACTCGTTGTGAGCATGACGATCGACGTGCGAGTTTGCCGACCACGCGACCAGGTCGGCCATCTGCACCAGCTGCGATGCGGCGGAGTCGATATGCACGGCATCTTCGATGAGTCGTCTCCTACGCAGGTCGAGCCCTCGATGCGTGGTTCGGTATGTCGGATCGTTGCCGTCGCCGTCCATGAACACCAGGCCGAGGCCGCCGCTGTCAGCGAGCTCGACCTCAATTTGGGCGACGAGGTCCGCATACAGGTCTCGCTTGGTTGTGGCGATCTCGCCAGGGTTGCCGCGACGGTAAACAGCACCTACCCGCAGTCCCTCCGTGCAGCGCAGTGTCTCCAGACAGACCTCAGCGACCTCGCGGCCGAAATCCTTCCAATACTCGACGCCGGCATGGACGTGCCGGTCGGGGACGCCCCTCGAGATACGGCCGCGACCATTCACGTACTCGGTGGTGTGTAGCTCCTTGGTGACCGCGATCCTGTACTCGCGCCACAGCATCTTTCGGGTGTCGAGCCACGAGGCGAGCACTGAGCTCCAGTGGTCGGGAGGAAACTCGATCCACCCGTAGACGTGGAGGCCGCTCGCGGGGTGCCCGGAGTCGTCGACGTAGATCATCCGCTCGAGATGGGCTGGCACATCACGATCATGACCGATGCCGGCGGCGCGCCCACCGTCCGCCCCGGTGCGGCGGCTTCCGGCTGTCGACCTCACGTCCCATGAGACGTAATCGGGGGGCGGGTAGACTCCGCTTCTGCAGGTACCGCGTGCGGGCGGGCTGAGCCCTACGCCACCTTAAATCTGGATGTCGCACCACGATATGGGAGTCGGGGTCGGCCCATCACCGACGCACATAAAGTCCATGCGGTCCGTGGGTTCTTGCACCGCAACGGATTCGTGATGGCGGCTGAGAACGTCACATCGTCAGACCACACCGTTTCGCTGCCGGCCACCCCAATTCACGCGGGCGTCATTCGGTCGCGATAAGCCTGTCTAGACCCCAGTCTTTTGCCTCGGGTCGGCTGTCATCCAACAAGGCCGGACTGTCGCGCGTCGTCGTAGCAGCCGACGAGGTTCACTCAGGGTTCGTCGCAACAAGTAGCCCGGCCCAGGAGCCCACGGCGCCCCTGATATGGGTCTCGGTCGCGAAGACGTAACGCCAGGCGCCGAACTGTCCGTCGTCGCGGACTGAACGGGCCCACTGCTCAGCGGCCTCGCGCTTCCGCAGAACGTCTGCGTCGTTTGCGTTCTTGTCGGACTTGCCCTCGATGAGCCAGTACGTTCCGTCCGTGTCGAGGGCTATGAAGTCCGGGAAGTACGAACCATCGGTGGTTGGTATGTAAGCGGGCCCGTTGGTGTAGACACGCAGCCACCACACGATCGCGGGATCACGGTCGAGCAAATGCGCGAGCGCCCACTCCGTTGTCCCCGCATCGAAGGATGCAACCGGCATGACGTTGTGCTGCCAGCCGACGAACTGGAGGTGCTTCACGAACGAGTCGTTGTAGGCGTCCCTCGCGTTTGGGTCAACTAGCACCGGCTCGACCGGGAGGGTGATGGGCACGAGTTCATGCTTCATCTGGGTCTTTCGACCGGCGTAGGCCTCTTTGACCAAAACAGCCATACCTGCGACGGCCTGCTGGCGGCGGATCTCGCCCCACTCGGCCGTCTCGGTCTGAACGGTGACACCAGCACCCTTCAGGAACGCCTTGACTAAGCGACGTGCGGCATTCTTCTCGGCCCGCTCCTGCATGACGCCGGGGTGACGGAAGATCGCCGCTGTTAGGTCCTCCCTGATTGTGTCGATCCCCGTGAGCGCCTGCTGGGCTTCGGCGTGCGCCTGCGGAGTGACCTTGATCGTGACGTCCTCCCCTTCACGCGACGCGACCAGCGCATCACGAACAAGGAAGGTCGGCACCTCGGTGATGAACCGTGCGCCTGCGGCCTCCGCATCTCCGTCGGCGATGTCGGAGAGGCTGAACGAGGCGTACGCCAAGCGGGCCTCACGACGGGGAAACGTGATCTGGGGAGCGCCCGCTGTCCGTCCTTGCGGCTGCGGGGTAGGCTCCGAAGTCCGAGATTCGGTCTCGGCAAGGAAGAGTCCCGGTTGCTCCTCCCCCGACTGGTCCCCGTCGTCAGCCATCGTGAACGTCACCTGATCGTCGAAGCCAGGTTGGGCTTCTGTGTCGTTTTCTTGCTCGGTGACAGGCGTTACTGCTGCGGCGGTTGGCTTCGTCGGGTCCGGCACGGGAAGTCCGCCCGCCGTGGTGGCTGCGCCCTGGGCATCCACCTCGACCGCGGCGGGCGGCGTCTGAATCCTCTGTCGCAACACGTCTTTCTGAGCCAGCAACTGCTGATACGAGTCGTGAGCCACGAGGTCGACCTGATCGACGGGCAGCGAACCAGTTCGGGTGCCGAATGGAAGTCGGAGGCCGCGGCCCAGGATCTGTTCAGTGAGAGTTTGGGATGCTAGCTTCCGCAGGGCGACGATGACGGCAATGTTCTTCACGTCCCAGCCTTCGCGGAGCATGTTGACACTCACGATCGCGCGGATGGGGGACGTTTCGGCCTCGACCTCCGAGAGGGAGGTGAGGGCCTCGTCGGACGACTGGGAGGTGATCTCCAAGACGGCTGATGGGTCGCCGATGTAACCCTGCTGGGCGAGCAACTGGCCGACCTCGCTGGCGTGTTCAATGCTGGACGCGACAACGAACAGAACTGGCCGGACAGCGGGCGCTTCGAGATTCAGAGCGCGGAAAGCCAGGTACGCGGCCTCCTTGACGCGCAGCAACTGACAGGCGTCGCCGAGTTGCGTCCGCTCGTCCTTGGTACCGTCCTTGCGGTAGACAATGACGGGGATTTTGACGTGACCGTCCGCTATGGCTTCGCCGAGCGTGTACTGGAAGACCACCTTGGCGAGGTCCGCCTTGTTCGGTGTCGCGGTCAGGCCTACGAGACCGACCGGTTGCAGGTCGCGGATCGCGCCCGAGAACGCCTTGGCCTTTTCGTGGTAGACGTGATGCTCGTCGGCGATAACCAGGAGGTCGTCGGCGTGTTCCAGGTATGAGTAGAGGTCGTCGCCGAGGTTCTCATCGGTATCTCGCACCTTCCGCGACACCTTATCGGTGGGTCGGATTAGCTGCTGAACGTTGAACACGAACACCTTCAGCTCCTCGGAGTCGCGTAGCGCGGCACCGACGGCACCTGTCTGGAAGTTGTCAGGTGTAATCACGACCGGCTGATGATCCGCGCCGCCCACGTACTTCGCGGACGCGGCGTCGAAGTTCGCCAACGTCTTGTTCTGGATGACGCTGCCCGGCGTCACAACCAGGACGTGACGGATGCCCTGCGCTGCCACGTAATCGACGAGGGAGGACATCAGGTAGGTCTTCCCCACACCGGTGGCGAGATCGGTCACCAATTCAGGGAGCGCAGCCGCTTCCTGGGTGGAGTTTGCCAACGCCTTGACAACCGCCTCCAACGCACGCTTGTTCGGGTCGCGGAGGTCGAAACGCGCAGCGATCTCGTTGATTAGTGCCTCGTCGTAGGTGATGCCGACCGTCATGTCACTTCACCGTCCTCATCAGAAATAGGTCTCGAGGCGCCTTCTTCATCCGTGAGCCCGGCGACAACTCCGTCAGCAGCGACTCCGCGTCGGCAAGCACCACCTTCGCCACAACGACAGCGCGCTCTTTCTCACCGAGGTGCTCCAGCACCGTGCGAACGACGACCTCATCTGCCACGCCATCAATGACGGCCAGCCGCTGCCGTCCGCGGACACCGCAGAACACTGGGTGGCCAGGCGTGAGTGTGAATCGCAACTGGGCGGCGACCGACTGCGACCACGCGCCGTTCGTGGCTTCGGCCGACAGGTACACGTCGCCGTCCTCGTCGTCGACCTCATACATCGACGGCCCAACAACGAGGTGAGTGAATCCACCACCGCCGTGCCAGATCTGCGTCTTCGTGGGCTTCGTTCGTACAGCATTCCTGAGGGCGTTCAGCGTGGCCTCGTCGAGGTCCATCTCAGCCGTCTCCACGTGCTCAATCACCTGCTTCAGAAGGCTCGCGAACTCGTGAGCTTTGTCTGGAAACATCCCTTCGGGAAGTTCGACTTCCTCACCGGACCTGTTAATCCATGGCACACGGGCGTGCTCGTAAGTGACGCCGCCGCCGTCGGTCCCGTTCACGACACTCGTCAGCCGGGCTCGGGTGTACTTGGCCACCGTTGCATCCCGCATCTCGCACGTCAGCCAGCGGCGCCCCATCTTGTGGGCGACCGCTGCGGTGGTTCCGGAGCCTGCGAAACAGTCCAACACGAGGTCACCGGGGTCTGTTGCGATGTGAATTACTCGTTGCAGCAACCGCTCGGGCTTGGGGGTATCGAAGGCGTGGTCGCCGGGGAAGAGTGCCTTAATCTCCGACTTCGCTGTGCGGTTCGAGCCAACCTCGTCGAATCGCCACCAAGTGGTCGGAACAGACCCACCCTTCGGGATGCGAAGTTTGAACCCGACTCCGCCTTCCCCACCGGATCGCAGGATGATGTCGGGCCAATTGCCTGCCTCGTATCGTTTCCGGGCCTGCCGCGCCGCGTCTTTTAAGGGCGCCGCGAGCATGACCGCGGGAACAGAAGGGCGAATCTCCTCGACGCCGATTCCGCACACATTGGCACGCGCCTCAGCGTCATCGATGTCCCGCAACTCGTAGGGTGCGTATTCGCCCATCTGCGCGAGAATCCAGTCCTGGGACTTTGCCCAGTGCCGACTTTTCGTTGGGTAGATGAGCCGACCCGTGATCGGGTGTTGGATCGCGTGGATGTAGTCGTGGTGCTTCCTGTCACCTCGAACGGTGGTTGGACCATCAAACCATCGCCGGGGATCTCCGTCCGGCGAGGTGTACTTGACGTCTAGAGCCGCCGCCCGCTTCATCCGGTTCGGAACCCACGCTTCGCTCTTTCTGTAAACAAGCAGAACGTCGTGAGAGATCGAGAAGCCTCGGTTGTTGCTGCGGGTGTTATCGGCCTTTTGCCAGGCGACTTCGGCAACGAAGTTCGCGGCACCGAAGACTTCGTCGAGCACAACGCGGCACCGGTGCGACTCGACATGGTCGAGGTGGACCCACACAGACCCGTCCGAAGCCATCAACGGCTTGATCTGGCGCAGACGGTCTCGGAGCATCGTTAGCCAGATCGAGTGCTCGATGTTGTCTTCGTAATTGTCGAATGTCTGCCCTGTGTTGAATGGCGGGTCGATGTACACCAGTTTCACGCTGCCAAGGTATTTGTGTGACCACTCGGGCGTCTTCGCCAGCGCGTCGAGGACGTGCATCGCGTCGCCTGTTACGAGGAGGTTGTCCCTGGTCGGCTTCGGGAGGCCATCCGGGCGATTTTCTGGGGTTGGAACTTCGATGCGGTCAACCTCACGGATGAGCCGGACTTCACGGACTCTCGGGTCGTCGCGGTCCGTGAAGGTGTAGTCGTACTTGCCGTCGCCGGTCGACAGGAGCGCCTTGTCTTTGTCGGTCCAGGTCAGCTCCAACCGGCCTTGATGCTTGCCCATCGCTCACCCGTCTACGCAATCCCAGGGGCGCCAAAGTCTGCCCCTCTCGGTCGTCGATCCTAGTGGTCGCCGTGAGTGGCGGAAATTTCCGAGTAGGCCGAGAGGCGACCACGGGAACTCATATGTTTCAGATTGATGTCACCCGACAGTAGCGGTCGATTTCGGGCGTGATGCTCAGGTTCGTCTCCACGCCGATCGTGTCTGGCACTGGTCCGTCCCAGTGAAGATCGTTGGTGGCGTTCTCATCACGGCACTGAGAGCCCGACCCGGGCGCCGCCGCAGCGTCGCCCGCGTTGATAGAGATTTCGCATCTTTGCGTCCCGTGCGGTGTCGTCTCGCCGATTCTGCCGGGGAACCTGCTCGTTTGACCACGATGAGCCGCAGCAAAACGCTGCGATACCCGGCGACCAGTACGCGGCCATGAGATCTATTTGCTACTCACGGAGAGGCTCTCTGGACGGAACCCTGCATAGTGCGAGGGGGTGGGCTCCCTGCCCACCCCCCTTCGAAGCTACTTAGAAACCGTCACGAACAGCTGCGCTGCCATGATGAGGATCTGAATGACGCCCACGATCACTGTGAGTGCCAGCATGTTCACCTCCCCTCCGAGGTCCGTATGAACTTCTCTCATCCACCGCCGGGCATGGATCAGCCCCGCGGCAGCAGAATTCATAGGAGACCCTCAGAGTTGGAGGGACGGTTAACTTATCAGGCTGATCACCCAAAGACAAGCAGAGGAAGGAAAAGTCAGGTCGTCGAGTTGCCCCGCGCCGTTTTGAGACCGCAGTCGCGATCCCCACCTCGCGCGCACTCACGCTTCTGGGCCTCGAGTGGACCTCGCGTAGATCGGTCCAGAATTGATCCGCAACCATCAGCAATCATGTGAGGCAGGCTGCGGATACGGCAGTCGGTCACCGCGTGAATGTGATGGCGTATCCGGCCAGACCATTGATCTGCAGGTTGTACTCAACACCGTCAAGCGTTGTCATGGTCCAGCCGTCCTTGACGCTCACCGACTCGCCCACAGGCATCCCTTCAGCACGCCCGACCGCGAACGAGTCGATGTCGCCGTCGGTCACTGACTCAACGCCGGTTCCGCCTTGTTCGACGTTGGTGGCCTGCCCGTGGATCATACCCACTGCTAACTCTGGCGAGGTGTTCTTGATGGTGACCGGGAAGTAGACGCTCACGGCCTGCGGAGGCCGCTCATACATGATGTCCGCGTCCTGACTCGGCGTGAACTCGACCGGTGCGCCCACGGTGATCTCCAACTCCACCTCGCCCGACCGCACACTGTCGCGGTAGATCGCGGTCTGGCCGAACTTGCATGTATCTTCAACCGGCGTCGTCTCGCAGATCATCGGGTCAGCCGTCGAGGAGGGTTCCGCCTCTCCTTCCGGAGCAGGCTGCGCGGTGTTCGAGGCCGCCTCGGCATCGGCCTGGGATGCCGCGCTGTCGTCTTCCAATAGCGCCCCGGCGGTGATGATGCTGACCAGGATGACAGCGGCGCCACCAAGTGCGGCCCATAATCGCCAGGGCGGCTTCGGCTTTGGTCGACGGAAGGTCATGGTGGTTCGCAGGCGGCCCTCCTGCTGGGTGACCAGCTCCCAGCCGTCCTGCTGCTTGCTTGCGATCGTTTTCGACTCGGTGCCCCGGATTGCCTTGATCTCAGTGACCTCGTACCGTGTTCCCTCGCCGGCCATGCTCTTCCCGTCCTTCGCTAGCAGTGTTGTGGTGAACCCGTATCCACGGACAGGGAATACAGATGCAGTGTGCACTATCCGGTGCGCGTGCCCGACAGGTCCACGGCCAGTCCGGGAACTCAGCGTTGATCAGCTGGACGTGTGGTCGGGGCTCGTCGATCTCGGCTTACACTTCGTGGTCGTGCCACTGCGGAAACAGGGACTCTCCCCTGCCAGGCGACAGATTCGACCACCCCGCGGCGACCAGCGCCCGTCTGAGCTACCGACAACCACGCAACTCCAACCGCTTGGCGTGGGAACGGCCGAAGATGTGGTGGTCGACAGAGATGGGTTCTTGATCTGCGGCGTCACTGGTGGTGCGATCGTGCGAGTCCACCCTTTCACCGGCGAACTGGAAACCATCGCAGACACCGGTGGCCGGCCGCTGGGCCTGGAGGTGTGCGACGACGAACGGCTGATCGTGTGTGATGCGCACAAGGGGCTGTTGCGGGTGGATCAGGCTACGGGCGAGATCGAGACGTTGGTCGACCAGGTCGATGGCGTTCGGCTGCGGTTCTGCTCGAACGCCACGGCCGGCCCGGACGGCACGGTGTGGTTCACCGAGTCGACTGACCGGTTCGACTTCGAGCACTACATGGGCGCGCTGCTGGAGCACCGGCCGTCGGGACGACTCTTCCGCCGCGATCCGGACGGAACAGTGACGACGGTCCTCGATGGCCTCTACTTCCCCAACGGGGTTGCCCTCGCACCTGACCGGCGGTCGCTGCTGTTCACCGAAACGGGCAACTACAGCCTGTCTCGGCTGTGGTTGACCGGGCCCCGTCAGGGCGAGGTCGAGGTGCTGCTGTCGAACATGCACGGGTTCCCCGACAACATGTCGCGCTTCGCCGACGGCCGATCGTGGATCGCGATGACCAACCCCCGCAACACAGCGCTCGACCGGTCAGCAAACTGGCCCGGGTTCATCCGCTCGGCGATCTGGCGGCTCCCGGACGTCCTGCGCCCCAATCCGGAGGCGATCGTGTGGGCGGTGTGCGTCGATCCCGACGGCCGGGTGGTTGATGAGGTCCGCGGCGTGCATCCGTCGTTCGACACCTCTACCGGCGCAGTTGAACACGACGGCAGGTTGTACCTGGCGAGCGTGTGGCAGGACTCGCTGTTGTCGATCGACCTCCGCGACAGGGACTCGGATGATCTGACGAGTTGCGCCGCTCGTGCAAACACTCTGTGGCGCAACGAGGCCGATGATCGGTGACGCTGATCCGGGGTGCTGATCGAGTGAGCTGGTGAGCTGCGATGAGTAGTTATGAGGAGCGGTTCGAGGCGGGGATCGCGCATCTGCGCCGCTACGTCGCGGCGCACGGTTGCAGCTCGCCGCCGCACGGGGCGATGATCGACGGGTTTCTGATCGGGAGTTGGGTCGGCAGCCGGCGTACCGAGTATCGCCGGGGTCGGTTGTCGGCCGAGCGGATCCGCCGTATCGAGACCGAGTTCCCCGACTGGCGGTGGAATGTACGGGAGGCGATGTTCGACGTCGGGTTGGCGCATCTGCGCCGCTACGTCGCCTCCCATGGGACGAGCCGCGTGGGCTTCGACGAGGTGGTCGACGGATTCCCGTTGGGGCAGTGGGCGCGGGATCGTCGCGCCGACTACCGCACAGGCCGGCTGTCGGCCGAGCGGATCGAGCTGTTCGAGCGCGAGTTCCCTGACTGGCAATGGACCCCTCAGACCGCAGTATTCGCGGCCGCGTTCGAGACCGGGATCGAGCACCTGCATCGCTACGTCGCCGTGCACGGCACGCCCAACGCCCGCCGGCGTGATGTGATCGACGGATTCCTGATCGGCACCTGGGTGCAGAGCCGCCGCGCCGACTACCGCAAAGGCCGGCTGTCGGCCGAGCGGATCCGCCGCCTAGAGACCGAATTCCCGGACTGGCAGTGGACCATCCGAACCAGCTCGACTCAGGGCACGATCGGTGAGCTGTGATGGGTAGTGCTGAGGACCGGCGGTTCGAGGTCGGGATCGAGCACCTGCACGACTACGTCGCCGCACACGGTTCGACATCTCCCCCGCGCGGCGCGAGGATCGACGGGTACCCGATCGATGTGTGGGTGGACAGCAGGCGCACCGACTACCGCAAGGGCCGCCTGTCCGCTGAGCGGATCGAACGGCTCGAGACCGAGTTCCCGGACTGGCGGTGGAGTGTGTACGACGCGCAGTTCGACGTCGGGTTGGCGCATCTGCGTCGCTACGTCGCCACCCATGGGACGAGCCTCGTGGGTCAGCACGAGGTGTTCGACGAATTCGCCCTCGGACAGTGGGTGACGAATCGTCGCGCCGACTACCGCAAAGGCCGGTTACGTGCGGACCGGGTCGCGTTGTTCGAGCGCGAGTTTCCGGATTGGCAGTGGTCGCCGCAGGTCGCGTCGTCCGCGGCCGCGTTCGAGGCCGGGGTCGCGCACCTGCATCGGTATGTCGCCGCGCACGGCACCAGCAACGCCCGCCATCGGGCTGTGATCGACGGGTTCGCGATCGGGCAGTGGGTCGCCAACCGGCGCGCCGACTACCGTAAGGGCCGCCTGTCGGCCGAGCGGATCCGCCGCATTGAAACCGAGTTCCCAGACTGGCGGTGGACCACGCAGCATCGCTCCTGACCGGACATGAGGTCGACGGGGCGAGAAGCGCAAGACGCTGACGAGGGAGCCGGCGCACTACTCTCCCGCCCCAACGGGCCGGGCGATCGGTCCACTGAGGTCAAGAACCGCTACACCAGCCGCCGCAAGGTCCGCTGTCATCGACGTTCTGCGTGATCGTGAACAGCTGGGTCGGTCGGTCAGACGACATCACTGTCTCCCAGGTCCCAACGGTATTGCAGCGCAGTCAGAGTGCCGGTGTCCGGGTCGAACGGCATGATGAGCACCTCGCCGGCCTCCTGGTCTACGATCCCGTCGCTGGTGAATCGCATTCCTGACCAGATACCAATGACGCAGTTTCCGCGGTGTCGTCGGGCATGCTCGACTTCGCCACGAGTCAGGAACACCGCGTCTCCGTTGCTCTGCGTGCCCTTCGCTTCGAGATAGAGCGTTTGCCTGCCTTTGGTGGCGACAGCGTCGTAAGGCCCGTCGTAGCGGGTGTCGCGCACCACCCATCCCTCATCTCGGTAGTGGTCCATAAGCCAGTCCTGGGCTGCGTCCTCGATGGCTTTGCGTCTGGCGGCGTCGTCGAGCCTCCCCTGTCCCCCACCTGGTGGGTGGGTGTTGCCGACGTGCTCTGACCACATCGCTTGGAGGTCAGCGACCACATTGGAGTGGATCTCCGTGCCGCTGCTCATCGGTGTCCAGTTCTGTGCGGGAAACTCCTCCTGGAGTTGGTCAGTCGGCAACATGTCGTCGGGTTCGACGAGTCGGTCCCACAGGACATCGACGTAGTTGGTCGTCGCGCCGCTGTTGTCCCAGTGCGCGTCGGTGTAGATGATCTCGTCGTGAACTCCCGACGGATCGGCGAAGTCGACCGCCTCGCCGCTGCCGATGAGACCTCGCCCTCTCGTCCCCTGACGCAGCAGAAACACCCGGTCCCCGCGCCGGATTCCCGTCCTTCTGCTGCCGGTCGACCACCGCCCATCGACTGTGTGTCCTTCCTCGGTGGTCAGAACACACTCGTGGTAGTCGGCCCAGTCCGAGTTATCGGGATTCCAGGTGAGCAAGAATGCGCGATGCCCCGCAACGGATTCCGAACTCCCCGCGGTTTCAGGCTCCGCGACGTAGTTGATGGCATTTCGGCCGCGGTGGATCGTTGGTTGATCGACGAGGAGGTCATAGAGGGGGTCAGCGGAGGTGAGCGGTTCGCCGATCAACGCGATCTTGGTGGCTTTGGGGCCGGGGTCGGAGACCCGTTCGTAGCCGTTGATCTTGTATGCCGCCACTGTCCGGTCATCGTGAACGAACGTCGCGTAGGTCTCCTCGGCAATCCTTGCCTCGTTGAGGTCCCACCGCCCGCGGTTGTGCTGCCACAATTCCCGGTCGCCGACTGACGGGTCGAAACCGCACCATGATCGACCCAATGAGTCAGATGCGATCTGCTCGGGTGTGTGATCGATTCGGTCGCTTAATCTGATTTGGATCACCATGCCGTGAGTCTTCCAGACGCGCAAGCGCTTCGGCTCGCTGTTCTATCGGGTGTTACGTGGCAGGGTTTGGATCATGACGATCATTGTCCCGACGACGCTTACCATCGATGACCCGCGCCCGGCCGCAGCGGTGCTGCGCACCTACTTCGGCGACCCATACCCTGGCACCGCTTATACCGGCGCTGTCTTCGACAGCTGGGATTCCACCGGCACGCGGGAATCTGACTCCGACGTCTTCACTGCCGATGACCTCGTGGCCATCGGTTTCCTTTCTGTCGATGCCGGACCCGCCGCCGCTCGAGCGCTCCTCCTCGAGCGCCGTGACGAATTCTCCAGCTACCTCGCCGCGGTGGGACCCGATCGCGACCTCGCCGACGAACCAGGCCCTCTCGATCCCACCTGGCCCGCGTGGGTCCTCGACACCCAGCTGCGCACTGTCGCTGGCATCGGCGCCACCATCGCCTCCAAGTTGATCGCCCGCAAACGACCTCGTCTCTATCCCATCTGGGACACCGTCGTGGTCGACGTCCTCGGTACCCGAGGCGGCGCGCATCTGGTGCCCATCCACCAGGCACTGACAGGAAATCCCCCGCTTCGGCAACGTCTCCGAGCTGCCAGAGACGCCGCAGGCCTCCCTGAACACATCAGTGAGCTGCGCATACTCGACACCCTGGCGTGGATGCAAGGAAGCAGCAGATCATAGCTGGGCTGAGCCGTGTGTACAGCGGGCAATTGTGCGGCCCGGGTCGCCTTCCGGCACATCATTCCGCGACGCGGGAGTATCGGGGCACGTGAATTTCGGTGTCGTAAGCCAGCATTCGTTTTAGATGCCGTCGCGCTGTGCGGTACCTACGAGACGACTACGCTGGCTGCCCAGACCATCGCGAGACTGCCCATGGACCAGGCCAATCGCTGCATCGAACCAAGTTCTGACCGATAGTGGACCATCCGAGCTCACACCTGATCGACGGCGGCGGAGGCAACGGATTCAAAATCCGTCCAGTGTCAGTTCGAGTACGGCCGAGGGCACCGAAGCAAACGTGGGACAGGATTGTCCGGTTTCGTAACGTTGTCCGAGTGGGTTGCTATAGCTAGGTGACATTGCATCGGCCATTGCGTGCCGGTCGCCGTTTTCGTGAAAGGCTCTCCCGCTCAATGGCTATGCCACAGGTCTCCCCTGCCGTCTCCTCGACAGAGTCGCCGGCCACCCCTTCACCTCGCAGGATTCGCCCTCGGGTCCTGGTCGGTAGCTGTGCCGCTGTCCTGGCCCTGACGTTGGGGGCGTGCGGGACGACCGAGACGACCACCGAGCGGGTCGCTGACACCTCGACCTTGCCTGCGACCTCGACCTCGGACGCCCCGACGTCGGAAGTGTCGTTGCCCACGGCAACACCAGTGGTCACAGTGTCGGCGGCGCCAGCCGCAAACCGGGCGCTGGCCACACTGGACACTCTCGCGGTGAAGGGTCGCGCACCCAAGACCGGGTACGACCGGGATCTGTTCGGGCAAGCCTGGACCGACGACGTGAACGTCGACAGCGGCCACAACGGGTGCGACACCCGCAACGACATCCTGCGCCGCGATCTGACCAACATCGTGCTCAAGCCCGGCTCGAACGGCTGCGCCGTCCAGTCCGGGACACTCGCCGACCCCTACACCGGTCGGACCATCACCTTCACCCGTGGTCAGCAAACCTCCTCGGCGGTGCAGATCGACCACGTCGTCGCTTTGTCGGATGCGTGGCAGAAGGGCGCACAACAGCTCTCCCCCGCTCAACGGGCCGACTTCGCCAACGATCCGCGCAACCTGCAAGCCACCGACGGTCCCACCAACCAGCAGAAGGGCGACGGTGACGCCGCGACCTGGCTGCCGCCGAACCGCTCCTACCGCTGCACCTACGTCGCCCGTCAGGTCGAGGTCAAAGCCGCCTACAAGCTGTGGGTGACCCAGGCCGAACGGGACGCCATCACCCGCGTCCTGACCAGTTGCGGCGCCGCGGTACCGGCACCGACGACCCGCCAGGTTCCCAACACCCGTACCTCGACCGCGCCGCCGATCCCTGAGCCGAGTTACACCCCGCCGACGACGACTTACAACCCGCCGCCGGCGGCTGAGGCGCCGTCGTCGGTCTACTACGCCAACTGCTCGGCAGTCCGCGCCGCGGGCGCGGCCCCGATCTACGCCGGCCAACCCGGTTACAGCAGCAAGCTCGACCGCGACGGCGACGGCGTCGCCTGCGAGTAGCGCTGACCGTCAACGTCACTCGAGAGGAATACCGCGAGTTGGTCCGCCGTTAAGTGGTGTGACGGTGGCGGGCTCATTGCCCCGGGCCTCACCCCTTTTCGCCGCCGCGTGCGGCCACACGCCGAGAGGCGCACTGACCGGCACCGTCCATCTACACACTGAGGCCGTCGACCCACTCGGGTCGGCGGCCTCAGTCGTCAACCAGCACTACCGTGTCTGCGGTCACCGCGGGATGACTGTGCCCTCGGGGAGATAGACACCGACCGGTGGGTGAGCGAGGACAGTGGAACATATGGCTTCGATGGCGCCGATGCTCGCGACCCCAGGTCGGGCTCCGTCAGGTTCGGGCTGGTCGTGGGAGATGAAATATGACGGTCAACGCTGCACAGCCCGGGTTGCCGGCGGTGAGGTGTTGCTGTTGAGCCGCAACCTGAGCCCGATCACCTCGACGTATCCCGAGATCACAGCTGCTCTGCGCACGGCGAGCGGTGGCCGCGACGTCGTGGTCGACGGTGAGATCGTGGCCCTCGACGCTACGGGGCGACCGTCGTTCTCGCTTCTGCAACGACGCATGCACACCCCACGGCCGGGCCGCCGGCTCCTCACCGACGTCCCGGCCGCGTTCTATCTGTTCGACGTCCTGGAGCTCGACGGCAAGGACGTTGCACCGCTGCCCTACCTCGAACGCCGGGAACTGCTCGACTCCGCGATGACGAGCGCCAGGGCGGTGCAGGTCACCCCGTATTGGCCTGACAGCTCGGCTGAACCGATGCTGGAGCTCGCGAAGCAATTCCGCTTGGAGGGCGTGGTCGCCAAACGGCGGGCGTCGAATTACCTGCGCGGCCAACGGTCGCCGTCGTGGGTGAAGGTCCCGCTGCGGCTGAGCGCGGAAGTGATCGTGTGCGGGTGGACCGGCGGCCCGACTGCGGTGCGGTCGCTGCTGGTGGGCGGGTATCGGCCGTCAGGTGAGTTGGTCTACCTCGGAGAGGTGGGGACCGGATTCACCCAGCAACAGCGCCGCGAGATCGCCGACCAGCTCACCGCGGTGGCCCACCCTGGCCATTCCTTCACCGCAGAACACTCCCCCACGAGGATCAGCAACGTGCGATGGGTGAAGCCGGTCCTAGTCGGCACCATCGAGTACCGCGAGATCACCCGCCGCCTCCGACATTCCTCATGGAAGGGCTTCCGCACCGACAAAACCCCAGACGAAGTGATCTGGCCCGAACCCGCCGATAGGTCCTGACCTCAGCTGTCCCCGGACCGCACGCAACCACACTGGATTCTGGGGCAACCGACCCGACCGGGGAGGGCGGCAGCGCAGCGCAGCGGAGTCAGCTTGTGTCTTCTACGAGAGTTGCTCGACTTGGCCGCCAACCTCGGAGGCGTACGCCTGGGCTTCGGCCGCTTCATCGTCGGTATAGACCCGAACGTCGGCCAGGCCGGCCGGGTGGCCGCACGATCAACGTCAGCTCACCCATCGTCACGCGACCCCGTTTGGGCGCGACCCGATTAGTGGGGCCGACCCCATCGGTATTCTCGGTCATTGCTCGGTGGCATCCTCTCGCGGTCGCAGGGCCTCGGGCGGTACCCACATCGTGATGGTCGCGGACGAGACGTGGTTGGCGCTCTCGACCGGCATCTGACATACACCGCGCCACAACCCATTTGAGACCTGCAACCAGGCCAAGAGTGACGCGGGCATGGTCGGCTCGATGCGCGCGCCGGATGCGCGTACTCGCAGCGACACTCCCCCGCCGGCCGCGTAAGACCGGCCGCAGGACGGGTCCGCGATCGCCATGTCGATCAGCACGGGCCGCGGCGGGTCGAACACGCGCAGTGTCCGGGTGTCGGGCCAGTGATCGAACATGCTGACAGTCTAACCCGTGATCGAATGAGTGTTCGAGGGACGTGTAGTCTGCTCGAGTAGGCGGGGGTGTGCCCGGATCGGGAAGTCTGGGACCGCACGCGCCCCCGCCGACCTCCTATCGCTTACCTACCAGCGGGCCTTGCAACCGGCCTCGGTTGATCACCGCAGCTCGAAGCCACGTACACAACGAGGGCGCATCCCGCCGCCTTAGGCGACGTTGTTCCACTGTCCGATTCTCCGAGAACCGCTATCGCGCAGGGTTTTTGACATTGTCAGGCGATGTAGGGTGAGTGGGTTCGCAACTGCGCGAACGCTGATCGGGGAGATTCATCTATGAAGCTTGCACATCGTCGTATTGGAGCAGTGCTCGGGACAGTGGCCGGGGCGGTGTTGGTGTCGGTACTGGTGACGGCAGAGGCCTCCGCGGCGTATCCGAAGGGATGGAGCGATTCGACGCCATGTTCGGATGTTGCTGTGGGGTCACTAGTTCCGATCACCGACAGTGCCAATCACACCACGAGTCCGTCGCCGTGGGTTAAGGCCAGCGCCCACCAGTTGGGGTACGCGACGGGGTATCAGTCGTTTGTCGTGTCTTTTGAGCAGGCCAGGGTTACCAGCGTGGGTCCCTGCCAGAATGGCGCCCAGGTCGTCGGCAAGGTCTACGACAGCGGCACTATGACCACCACGAACCGTGTTGACTGGTCACACAACGGTGGTGTGTCGCCGAATGTGCTCAACAGCCGCAAAGACCCAATCTCGTTCTCTCAGCTGACTTGCTACAACAATTGGTGCGCACCGACGGGCATGGTGCAGTAGCCCCTTCGACGCGTACAGGACAAAGAACTGCGCCCCGCCCGGCAATCGTGCCGGGCGGGGCGCAGTCATTGGGATTCTTACCAGTGATCACCAGGTGAGCTGAGGCTGCTTCGTGGGGGCCTGGTAGGTGCTGAACTGCCAGCCCTTGAATCCCTGAGTGCAGGCGGTCGCGCCGAGGTTGGGGTTCTGCGCAAGGACCGTGTTGCGCCATGCATCGCACTGGACGAGGCCGTCATAGGTGTAGGTGTTGGCCTGCGCGGGTGCGGCGGCGAGGCCGCCGACGAGCGCGGATGCGCCGATACCGGCGACGACGGCCCCGGCGACCACGGTGGCGCGGATCTTGGTGGTGATGGTCATGCTGACATCTCCTTCATTCGGATGGGATTTGTTGCTACACAACGGCATGTGCGGTCAGGGCAGGTTGAATGAACCGGCTTCGGGAACCTGCGGTACGGGTTCGCCGAGGACGAAAGCACCACCCGGTAGCGGCGCTTGGTCCTGGTCTTCGTCACCGTCGGGCAATCCTCCTGGTGGTGGGCCAGCGGGCAGCACTTCGGTGATGGTGGTGTTGTAGGTGGTGCTGCCGCCATCGGCTGGCGGGTTGGTCGGATCAGTGGGTTCAGTGGGGTCGGTCGGCACCGTCGTGGTGGTGTCGACGAGCTGGCGGTCGACGACCACACTCGGCTGTGGTCCCGCTGGTGCTCCCATGCTGGCTCCGCCGGCAACGATGGCGGCGGCGATGACGCCGGCGCCCAGCACTGCGGGCACAGCGACATGCAGCCAGGTCCGGCCCGTTCTACTCGCGGCTTCGTCGAGTCGGTGGCGCCCGCGTGGTGTCGAGGTCTCATTTGCCATCGCTGGTTACACCTTCCAGGCGGGGCCGTAGGTCACGACCTCGGACTGACCGGCGCTCGTGCGGACGGTCATCTTGGTGTACTGCCGGATGGTCACCGGCCCGACTGCGGCTTTGACAAGCATCTGGACGCCGCCGAAGTCGGCGTAGGCCAACGCCTGTCCCATGGCGCCCTTGACCAGTGGCACGGTCTTGATGCCGCCGTGCTCGACGGTGAACGCGACTGTCTGGGCCGGGATGACGTTGACGGTGGCAGTGAGGCCGCCGTCCACCGGACTCGGGGTGACGGGCGTGGGGGCCTTGATGTTGATGTTGCCGCCGACGCTCAGGCTCGGGGTGCTCAGGGTGATGCTGACACCGGAGGCGGCGAAGCTCACCGGGTAGCCAACCTGGTAGCCGGATTCGAAAGTGGCGCCTTGGATCAAAGTGCCGCGGGGGCCTTTGATCGTGGCCCGGGTCTTGCCGCCGAGGTAGACATCGCGGCTCATCGGCGAGGAGTCCAGCGGCTGATAGGTGCGCATGTGGAGCTGGCGTTGCTCGACTGCGAGGTAGATGCCGTCTTGGGTCTTGAGATAGCGCGAGCTACCGACCGCGCTGGCGGTGCCCTGGGCACCCACGGTGAGTGTGAGCATGAGGGCCAGGGCCCCCATCAGAACACGAATGGTCCGTCGCCGGATCATGAAAAGGTCTCCCCTGCTGTCTATTCGATGCACGCAAGTGTCGGGAGTCCGAACAGATGGCGAGAAAGCAGGGGCGTACTAGTCGCCCCGTGTTCCCCCCGTGGGTAGCAGTGGATTCCCCGAAATTCGCTGCACCTTGCTGATTCTCGAATGAAAGCTAGCACAGTGAGACGACAAGCTCGCGACCGTATCACGAGTGAGGCGCAGGTCACGCCTCGCGGTATCGAGCCCGCCAGTTTGGCGTTGTCGTCTGGTCGGACGACAGAGCTACCGGGGCGGTGAGTTGACCAGTCAGCCATGTTCGGCGAGACGTTCTGCGGTTCATCAGCCGGATCACCCACGCTGGCCAGATGATTGACTCAATGGAGACCCACCTCGACGACAACTGATCGGCCCCCGTGACCCCCGCTTCCCTACCCCGCCTAAGTCCGCTGTTAACGCGGCAATGGCTCACCATCGACGGCGTGCTGGCCCAGCAGTGGGGGTTCATCACTACCGGCCAGTGTCTACGGCTCGGTGTGACGCACACCCATCTCAAACGGTTGCGCCAGGCCGGCTACCTCGAAGGGGTTGCTCACGGGGTGATGCGCCGACCGCACAGGATCCGGTCCGGTGATCTTCATGCCGCCCGACTGGCATGGGTCGCCGCCGGCAAAGACCTGTTCCCGGCCGAGCGATTGGCAGCCGAGTGGCCTGACTACGTCGTTACCGCGACTACCGCCCTCGCACTACACGGCCTCGCCGAGGCTGTCTCGCCTCCGCAACTGGCGGTCATCAAGACCGGAAAACCGCGCGAACGGTCGAGTACCGCTGACGTACTCGGCCTCGAGCGGCCGCTGAGCTGGGGCACCGACGTCACCATGCGTAGAGGGCTCCCGGTCGCTACCCCAGCGTCGGCGATCAACGCTCTCAGCACAGTCGGCCGAGACCTGGTCGACGACTTCGCCACCTATCTGGACGGGGTGGCGGCAGCCGCGGATGATCGTCGTGATCGTGAGGCCATCCTGGCGGCCATCGCTTCAGCGACCTGACAAGGGGAAATCCAAGGTCCGCGGTCCGCTACCCACCTCCGAGCGCTCGCGCACTTTTGCCTTTCCCCGCTCCCGTTTCTGCGCACGCTCATGACGCGTCTACGAGCGTTGACTGCACGCCTATGCGCGTACGCTCGCTGTCCGAGACGACTTCTGGGCGGCACTCAGCCGCGAGTTCCATCCATCGTCCGATAGTTGTTCTGTGCACACCTGTGAGCACGGCGGCGTCTTCGCGGGAGACGCGGAGGCGTTCGGCGACGAGCACGCGAGCGACGGCGCGCTCATCGTTTCTCAGCCGGCCTTTACTGCATACGAGACGAGCGAGTTGCAGGTCGTCTTCGGAGACTTGTTCGTCGACCTCCTGAAGGCCGATGAGGTGCGCACCAGCGACAGGTTGTGCTTCGACGTGGAGCGGCGGGGCGGTGACCTGCGAGTGTGCATAGGACGCACTCGTGTCGAGCGCATCCCGTGCACGCACCGACATGTCCGTGCCACTCTGCGCGGCGGGCTCGTCGTGGTCCCTGGTCTGTTCAAGCTCTGGCCCACCACCAGTCCAGACGTGCATAACGAGTCCGTGGATAGAGGCGAGCAGAGCTAGAGGTGCGACGATCGCGATAGCCACGGCCATGAGTCCGCGCATGACGCCCTGGTCGGTGGCGAGAAATGCATGGCCGGCGTTACCGGCGACGCTCACTGTCGAGAAGATTGCGAGCATCGCGAAGTGGTAGTGCCTACCGGCGTCGTCGCGACGTCGCGTCGCGACGTAGACACACCAGGTGGCCTGCAAAATGAAGACGTCGACGACGACAGGCAGCAGAGGCGTCAAGGGCTTAGGGATGGCGCCGGACATACGTGCGAGGTCGGTCAATGCGCTGAAACTCAACGTGAATGAAGCACCGACAACAATCAGGCTGAGAACAACCGCGATCGCGACACTCGCGGCGCTCGTCGCGCCATTGTCGGCGTTGCGGGCGTGGGTAGGGTCGGACATAGATCAACAGCTCCATTTCTGTTGGTCGCCGGTCCTGGTGGTGCTCCAATCACCACCAGGACCTCCAAGAATTAGCAGTGCTAGCGTCCCTAGCTAGGTCAGCTAGCAGCCGTGTTTCCGCAGGTATTCGTCCAAGGCTGCGTCTGTGATCGATTGCAACGAAACGTCCTTGTTGCCTGTCTCGTACCGCAATTTGCCCACTGCGCGGACTGCACGCGCCTTGACACTCGGGCGGATGCGCACGTTGTGCTGTTCCGTCATCTTTTCGACCTCTCCCCCGGTCTGCCGCACGTCCGGAGCGGCCGCGAGGGGCGCTTCCGCAGGTTGGGTAGGCGCCTCCGCCGCGGCGGCCGGCCGGGCTGGTCTTTCGGGTAGGTCGTCAGCTGGATGGTGCCGGCGAATTGCTGGGGCTCGATTGACACCACTCATGATGCCGTCTCCTTTGCACTGAGATCGAGTTCGTCGATGAGGTCGGAGTACGCCAGTTGCAGGGCAAGCGATTTGCCCCCGCGGTACTTGTGTATCGGCGTGTGGGCGCTGTGCGCATCTTGGCGCGCAGCGAGCTCGGGAACCGTGGTCGAGGCGACCAGGTCGCCGTAGGCTGCCCGCAGTTCCTGCTCTCGGAAGGTGTGCTCGCCAGTGTTTCGCTTGCGACTGATGACGACCTTGTCGAACGAGAGCTGGGGGTTCGGTCGACGGGTGACGCTTCGGATCGTGTCTTCGAGATTGCTGACCCCTCCTACGCTGTCGATCGTGGGCTCGGTGACGGCAACAACACCATCGGCGGCGCAGAGCACGGCGAAAAGGAGCTTGCCCAACGAAGGCGGGCAATCGAACAGGACCACCGCGTACGGGGACAAGTCCACTCCCTCGAATGCGACGTCCAGGCGGAAGATCAGGTCGTTCGCTCCATCGGCCTCGATGTTCGCCAACGACACACTCGCCGGGATGAGATCAACCAGATCCCACGGAGTCGCCACCACAGCATCACCCGCGGTGCCCTCTTTGGTTTGAGCCATGAGGTCGTAGGAGGTAACCGCGTCGTCCGTGACCTCGACACCGAGGCCGGTGGTGGCGTTCCCCTGAGGGTCCATGTCGACCACCAGCACGTTCTGCCCTCTATTACTGAGAGCGGACGCCAGACCAAGGACAGTTGCGGTCTTTCCGACGCCCCCCTTCTGATTCGCTATCGCGATTCTGCGCGGTTGCATTTCAACTCCCTCCTCAACTGGCGGCTACTACTGCTAGCAACCTAGCTACGCTAGTGTAGCTACGTTAGCGACTGAAGTTAGTGCAACACGCACAGCGACTGTAGCTTTGGTAGCTAGAACAGCGGTGCGTGTTATGACAGCGGACGTTGCTAGTGACCCTTCGCTAGTTAGGAATGCTAGGGCAGCTTGTACCTGCGAAATCCCTGGCAGCGCCCCTGGACAACACGATGCTCGGAGCTGGCCCCGCTCCTGTTCGGCCCACCACACCTATTGCCGGGGCCCGGCGGCCGGACTCCCCGCGAGGGCTGCCGGTCTCGTCAACTTACTGGCCATAGCATTGCTAGCTATAGTAGCTGCACTAGCACAGATAGCGGGTGCGAGTTCGGTTTGGCGTGGACGTCGCTCGTGGTGCCACCAATCGGACGACCTCTAAGGATGATCCTCTAGCTGACGGCGTCCGGGAGCCCGGTCGAAAGGACCGTCATGCGCGGTGAGCATTGGAAAAAGACTGCCTTGCTCGCGTCCCGCCACGTCGGCGTGGGTGAGTCTGCTTCGGAGAACCTTCAGACCGGCGCGCATGCGGGCACGCTCACCAGGTCCTTCCGCGTGGTAAGCCTTGCGTTCGCCCACGATCCGCGCACGGAGTTGTTTCGCCCGCTCGAACGCCCCGCTCGAGGTGGCCGCAGCGTCGACAGCCTCTGAGCCGGCCTGGTCAGGGGCGACAGTCCAGCGCGTTCCTTTGCCCGTGCCAGTCCGTGTGACCAGCCCCAACGAACCAAGGGTGTGTAGGAGACCGAGCACTCCCCATCCGGTACCGCCGGTGGGGAGGGGGGACTTTGCTGTCACCTCAGTTGTGGGGATCGCTTGTCCCTCGCGGGACAGCACTGCCCATAGTCCGTGGGCGTGGTGCCCTAGTTGCCCCCAGAGGGGGTGCAGCCGTAGGGGGTCTGTGACGTCATGGTCACCATTTCCACGGTAAAACTCATCTGGCACCCGCAGCGAGTACAGCGCGGCTTCGTTGACTGGTCCGTCCCGCCAGTCTCGGGTCCGCACGAGCAGGCCGCGCTCCTGGAGGCGTTGGAGGTGGACGAATGCACGGCTGTCGCAGACCGACATCCAGGTCGCGAGGCAGCGTTTGGCGATCGGGCGATCTACGAGGCCGTGGCCGTCGGTGTAGCGGTGTGTGATGACTGCGACGGCAGCCGCGACCAGGTCTGGATCGTCCCAGGTGGCGACCTCGGTCAGGGCGTCGTCGACGAGTTCTTGGTCGGCGGGGTCCAGCGGTGGCCGGTGGGTACTGGCACGCTCAGTGATGCTCCGCCAGTGCGCGGCACACGCTGAACGGCCGCGCCGGCGGTTACCGTCGCGGTCACGGAACTTCGCAAACGCTGGGCAGTGCGCGTAGAACCATCTCACTGCGGCGAACGACCGCAGGCCCACGTCCCAGAGCACCCATGCCGCGGCCGTCGCCGCGGCCGAGCGGTCTTCACCTCCGGTGTCGTTGAGGATGCGCCACTGCTGCGCCGAGATAGACGTGCGTCGCCGCCAGGCTCGCGGTGCCTGCCATTGCAGCTGATCCGCATCGTCGGTGTCAGGTGCCAGCTCGTGCATCTGTGCAGCCGAGGACAGCGCGACCATCGGGGCCGGGGCAGGGGAGTGGGGGGTGAGGTCGTCGGTGATTGCGGCGCGGACTCGATCGCCGGCATGGGCGACGACCTCGCCGATACGTACTCGCTTAACCTGACCGTCGCGGCGATGGACCTCTACCTCGAGGCCGGAGCGATACACCTCGGCGTCGAGCTGCACGCACCACCCGTCGTCGTGGCGGGCGAAGGTGGCCTGCACGGGTCCTGGTTCGTCGCTGCCGAGGGCAGTGCGCAGCCTCTCGGCGGTCTGGACGGTGGTGATGGGTGTGAGGTCGTCGTTGACCGGTGTGCAGTGATGGCCGCCGGGTTTCAGCGAGGCGCTGCCCGGCAGACGTAGCAGATGTCCTTGGCTCAGCACGTCGATGCGACGAGCCGACAGATTGAGGTGGCGGCGTAGATCCGCAAGGAACTCGCGTATTCCTCGCTCAGACGCAGGGGAGGGGCATGCGAGGATCACATGCAGGGAGTCCGGGCTACCGGACCTAGCCAGATAAGCGGTGGTCGCTGAGTAGTCACCGAGCACATCGCGTAGGCGTGGCCACACCTGTTCTGCGCAACGGTCGAGGTCGATCACTAGTAGATCGCTGCGTATCGGGGCCACGACCGCCCAGATGGCCTTGCCGCTGCCGGCGTGTTCGGCCTCGGTGATCAACTCAATCGGGTTACCGCTGCGCTCTCGACGAGCCTTATTGGCCGTCGCAGTGCCCGCCAGCGCGAAACTCTCACCACCCGGCGCGGGCAGCAGCCGGTACACCTCGGACCACCGCGACTCGGTAACCGAGTCGTGATCCGACACGCGTTCATCAGAACTAGCGCGAACAAAAGGGTACGCGCTACCCTGAGACCAGTCCTCCAAGACTGTCCCTTCGGGGTCACACTGAGTGCGAGATTGCCGCTCACACTCATAAACTTCGCGAACGCCCTCGGTTGCCGCCGGGGGCGTTTCGCTATTCAGCTATGCCGTTATGCGCTATCACGCAGCGGTAGAACCTCCTTCAACGGTGGTACGCCGGGAATAGGCTGGCCCAGATCATTCGCAACGAGGGCGCCCAAGTAGTCGACAACATGCATCCCGCGGGCCTTCGCGGCCGACTGGATCGTTGTCTTCAATGCCTCTGTCGGAGACAGACTTAAAGTCACCAAGGACTTGCCCGAGGGGTCTTTGCGCGGTCGACCGGCCATGGCGGCCATTCTTCCGCGCAGAAATGGAAATCGCGGGATCGACACGCCGTAGGTGTGCGACATATCGCTAACCCTACGGCAAACCTCGGTTAAACCTCGCTCGCAGGCGACAGGCTATCGCGAAGCGTTGGACTCGACTTGACGACGGATGGCTGCGGCTAGCCTGACCGGATGGGTCTCAGGTAGCCAGTGCCCTCCTCCTTCGATCTCTTCGGAGAAGGTGAGATCACGGACGACATGCGACGTGCGTTCGGCGACCGCGCGCGTATAGAACGCGTCGGTACTTCCCCACACATAAGCGGTGGGGGGCGGGTCTGTCTTTCCTACCCGCTTCGGCCTCTGCGGTGGACGCACCTGCTCGATCATCATCTGCCGGTACCAGTTCAAAGTGGCGGTAGCAGCGCCCGGTTCCTGCATTCGCTGCTGGTAGTACTGCGCTCGTTCGACCGGTAGGCCCGTTGACGCAATGAACTGGGCAAGTCGATGGCGAAGGAAAAGCTCGGGAAGCGCCGGAAGCGCGATCGCGGCGATGTACCAGCTCCGTAGCGCCTGAGCAGAGTGCGTGAATGACCACGCAAGGGCTGCCGGGTGAGGAGTGGAGACCACAGTCGCTGAGGCGATCCGGTGAGGATGCGTTTTACGCAGTGTCCACAGGAGCGCCCCACCCCAGTCGTGACCGACGACGTGGGCTGTGTCGAGGCCTTTTGCGTCGAGAAGAGCCACAACGTCGCTCACCAGCTGGTTGGAGCCGTACGCTGACCGGCCCGAGGGACGGGCTCCTGGAGAATAACCGCGCAGATTCGGGGCGAGCGCGCGGAAGCCGGATGCGGCCAGAATCTCAGCGACAGCCGTCCAAGAGGTCGAATCCTGAGGGAAGCCATGCAGCAGCACTATCGGCTCGCCGTCCGTAGGGCCATGTTCGGTAACCTGTAGCGTCAGTGAATCCGAGGTGAAGGTATGCACTGGGTGTTTGGGTCCTCTCGAACGGGGGCCTCGGGCGGGGTAAGCGCACCCCAGACTGTCAGACGTTGTGTGTAAAGGTCGATAGCGGGTCTAGGGGTATTGAGCTATGACCGGAACTTTCTTGCGGCGACGTAACGCTGCCGCATCGTCCGGCCACATCGAACAGGTGTTGGCCCAGATTCCTTTGATCCCACCGTGGACGGTCGATGAGTTCTGCGCCTGGGTAGAGGAACGCTACGACCGCGAGATCAAGTTGTCGCCCTGGCAAACCGAGGCGCCCGAGGCCGGCGAACCGGGTTCATGTGGCTTGCTCTGGGTCACTCGAGACGCGTTCATTATCAACTACGACGACACACGCAGCGAACGCCACCAGCGCCAGCAAATCTTCCACGAGATCGGGCACATTCTGTGCGACCACCGCGGCGACTCGTGGAACCCCGAGGCGATGAAGGGTTTAGCCGAAGGCCTCGACCTCGCGATGGTCGAGCGCGTGCTACACCGCAGCGTGTTTGACTCGGCCGAGGAGATCGCCGCCGAACTCGTCGGTACGCGGTTGGCGGTGCTCAGTCGCATGCAACGCGGCGACGGCCGGTTCGATCGGATCGCTAGTGCGTTCTTCGAACCTGTAAAGCGATGACTCCGAGCCAAACCCTCATCGACCAGACCACTACCGCTGTCCCACTCGAGATAGTCGGTACTGGCGTTGGCTTCGGTCTGCTACTCATCGCGTACAGAATGCTCATCATTCGGGACCGTCGACCGACGACGACCGCAGCGCACTGGTATGCGCTGTTCATTGGTGTCTACGCCGCCCTTCGGATCGGAGTTGTCCACGATTGGGTCATTGCCCATCTGCACATAACGCTGGGCGACGTCCGGCTCATCGGAGCGATGCTGCAGGTGTGTTCGGCTGCTGCGCTTCTTCTTCTAGGCCTGTGCTGGCGATCACGGACCGGCGACGTCCGAAAGTGGGTGCGGCCGGCCCTGACTGCGGGCGTCGTTGGGGTCTGCATCGCTCTGTTGGTCATCCACGAGCCGATCCGTCAGACCGGCCTAGCCGTCGAAGAGCTGAATGGCTCCTGGCGCACCGGGGCCTACCTCACCCTGCACAGCTTCCTTTTCATTCCAGCCGAGCTCGTGGTCGCTGCAACCCTCTGGCAAATGGCGAAATCGACAACCAGCGCGCGCCGCCTGTTGGTGACGTTGCTCTCGCTGGCGATTGCGTTTAGCGCCTTTAACCTGCTCCTCGTGATGGGAGCAGGCTGGTTGATGAGTGCTGGCGTCGATGGCCCGCTCACCGAGCCCCGTTCCATGGTGCGCAACGACCTTGCGTTGTATCCGACGCTTTTGCCGTGGATACCAGTCGGTATCCCGGCGGTGGTGGTGGACATCCGTCGCAGACTCGGATTGAACCGCGGACCTGCGGATCGAATGGCTCAGCTGCGGCCTCTATGGAGCGACCTCACCGCTGTTGCGCCCGCGTATCGTCTCGCTGAACTTGGACCTGACGACGGCTTGCCCAGCGAGGCCGAGCGCGAATTCAGGATGCGTATTGAGCTGGAAGAAATCATCTTTGCGGTCTCACGGTACTTACCGCCAGATACCGTGTGGCCCGACACTCCCGACGGACGCGCCCATGTCTTAGGAGAGGCGTGCCGGAAGTTCGCGGAGCAGCACAGGGCCGCTGACGGCGACTCCTCCCCAGAATCAAGGATGCTGGTATCAGCGGCGCGGCCCAGTTGGGCTACCAATGATGCAGAGCTGGAGGCCGTTGCGAATGCCTGGGCCGCCCAGCACCCTGCTGCTCGCCTAATCGGCGTCGGGTGAGCTCCTTTTCGTCATAGCGTTTAGGGCTGCTTTGAGCTTAGAGATGAGCTGTGGATCCTGATCGACGTCGCGTGTCGCTATGTGCTGGACGCCCAGATCGCGAGCTTCACTGAGGAGTTCGAGTCTCTCGTGCATGAGCAGAACTCGATCGACCTCATCGGGGGAGAGCGAGGCATGTTCTGGGGCAAGGTAAGCGACGTCGAAGAGGCCGAACACGGCAGCCAGCGGCGCAACCAAGTCGGTCGGCACGACCGTCTCCGAACCTTCACGTAGTCCGCGGATTAGGTCTTCGGGCACTGGTGCATTCACCGTAGTGGATACTTTGTCCGCTATCTGACGGTCGGTGAGCGGCGGTTCATGCCTGCTATGCCCAAAAGCGACGAGCCTGCTGATGCGCTCGTTCAGAGGTGGGATCACATTTCCTGCTTTCACTGACTGCGCGCAAATCGGCGTTCGTACCGCTCACGCTCTTCATCTGACGGGTTCTGGTAGTAGCCGGCCAGCCACCGAAGGTACCGAAGGTCGTCAATATCCTCAGCGGTCCCCTGACTGGGATTCGACCGGAGATGATCATCCAGGGCGATCACGAGATCGGCTAGGTTGCCTTCTCTCCGAAAGCTTTCGGCAAGGCGGATAATCCAAGCTCGGGTGAGCCTGTCGATCGTGTACCGCAGTTCGGAGATGCCCGCTTGGACGTCGTCAGCCAGATCGTCAGGTAGCGCGTCGAGCGCCCGGCCGTTACGGGTGAGTTCCGCTAGCGCGTCGGTACGCAGAACGACACCGTGCTCGAAGGCCGTAACTGGCTGGGCTGGCCTGGTGCGAGGGTCAGTTGGCTCTTCTCGTGCAGACGCGCTGGAACCAACATCATCTCCTGCGATTGGAGTCGGTTCTCCGCCTTGGAAGGCCCGACCCGCGCTGCCGGGCACCCACTGAAGCGCTTGATCAAGTTTTCCGAAGGTCACGAAGTCCGGCTGTGTTATCTCACCGTGCTCGAGCCTCCGCACCGTCAGGCTGCTTGGTCCTCCAGCCTCGCGGACGGCGGACTGAGACATGCCGAGCTCTCGGCGCCGAGCCTCGACGAGCCGTCCGAAGCGCTGGTTGTTGGCCACACCTCGCACCCTATTCGGTTTTGTGCGGCGTCTTCGTAACGAGGTCGCGCTTGACACTAAACCCTCGTCTCATGGCCGGAAATTCTCAGGCGTCGGTCACGTTAGCGTAGCGGATCAGGGCATCTAGAGGTAATGTACGACGATGTTATGCACATGTTACCCCTAACTGTCGATATAGCGCACTTTCTTGCGCCACGACTACCCCCGCAGACGTGTGCCGAACGAGGAGTCTCCAAACCTGGCGCCCGGCAACCTGAGCCGAGGATTGTGACGCGAGCGGGCCTAAGCGGGCGTGCCGGGAGAAACGCGAGAGGGACCCGCCTGTGACCACGAACAGTGATCGTTCAAACCGCTTAACGCCCATACCCGGGATCGAGAGGGACCGACAGGCAATGCGCGCTCAGAACCTCGTGGTTCGAGGCGGCTGGGTGCGTGTGCGCTCGTATGAGTCCTGGACTTCATCCCTAGAGACCCCCAAAGCGACAGCCAGTGCGCCGCCAGCACTCTCGGACAAAGGACGATGCCCGCGTTCGAGCGCAGCAAGCGTGGAGGTGGGTATGCCCGCGGCAGCCGCCAGCTCGGGCTGCGTCAGCCCGGCAAGGATACGTAGATCCGAGAGCAACGCATCGGACCGATCTATGGAGACAACCGCGGCAACTGGAGCTTCAAGCACCTTGAGCACCGCTACAAGTTTGTCGATCTGGGGGGAGGACGTGGACGACTCCCAGTATCGGATGGCGTTCTCGCTCACTCCCGCCACTCTGCCGAGTTCACCAGGGCTAAGCCCGCGGGACCGACGCAAGTCAGTTAGGGCTTGCGGATCGAAGCCCCTGATCACCTTCCGACTCAACCGTCGGACCTCGTCCTGCGTCGATAGGTCACGACGTTCGATCTTCTCGGCCCGCTTCCTTGGTGTCACACTGTGTAACTATAGTTCGGTGTGTTATTTTGAGGTCATAGAAGGAGGTCGTTCCGCCAGATGAGTTGATTGGCAGAAGGAAGAACATACCGACGGGCCGGGTGAGGCCCAGATTTGCCGTCTAACCTCACCCGGCCCACCAGCAATTTGGATACCTAGCTCGGTTGCCGTTGGAGCGGCAGTGAGTTCGGCGTTTCACATTCTACCGCCGTTGCGCGGCGTGAAACGCCTAGCTTGTCGTTCCTGCTGCTGCCTTTCTCAGACAGCGAGGACGCGACGTGACACATCTGGTGGACAGTACCCAGGGTCGGCGCGAGGCCGACTTCTGCGCCAATCCCGGGATTGAACTGCTGGGCCGGACATCGTTCGAGTGCTCCGCCCGGCGCCCGGGAATGGTGTGCGTGATCGGCTCGGAGGCCGGGCCGGGCGCGCTACTCAATTCGGAGCCCCGCTGTGCGGTGGGGCATCTGCTGGTGCCTACCGGACCTCCGGGAAATGAGCTGAGTGCGTGGCGCCATGCATGGCACACGGCATACCCATTCGGATTCGGGGGTGTGCGGTGAGGCGACGTACACGAGACCGCGCGCTTGCGTTCGCGGCCGCGGCCACGATGGTGGCGGGGGGAGCCACGTCGGTGGCGGCTTCGCCGGCTGCCGCTGCGGGTGTCTGCCCGGAGCTGTATGTGCTTGGCGTGCAGGGGACTGGTCAGTCGTCGGCTGATGCGAGTCCTACGACGGATTCGGGGATGTTGTCGGCGGTTATGAAGCCGCTGCTGACTATGGCCGGCTCACTGGTGCAACGGGCCTACGTGCCGTACCCGGCGGGTTTCGGCGGCGCGACGGCCGGGTCGGACATGAAGTTCGACGAGTCTGTCACCGAGGCGATGAAGCGTACGAACTCGATGCTCAAACAGATCTCAGATCGGTGCGACGACACTCACTTTGCGCTGACGGGTTACTCGCAGGGAGCGTTCGCCCTCGGCCGGGTTGCCCGCGACATCGGACAGGGCAGGGGTCCGGTGCCCGCCGACCGGGTGGCGGGGGTGTCGCTGTTTGGTGACCCGACGCGGCCGAAGGCGTCTCCGCTGTTCCCGGGCCGCGAGGGTGCGACCCGCCCTGACCCGGCCCCGGGTACGTCCGGATCGTCGTTGGAGACGGTGCCGGCGCTGAACCAGCCGATGCCTGAGGGCGGCGGTATCGGCCCGGTCGCGGACTCGTCCAGCGACTATGGCGACCTCGCCGGCCGGGTTGCGTCGTACTGTGCCAGCGGCGATTTGGCGTGTGACGCTCCGACCGATGCCCCCGTTACGCATTTGGTGACCAACATCGTTGGGCAGAGCAAACTGGATCAGGACGATCCGGTGCAGACGTTGACCTCTCTGGCCGAGGCGTTGGCGTTGACTACGGTCAAGACCGCGGTCCCGCTGATCAACGAGGACGTTCAAGGCGAAACGCTCGACGAGTTGTCCTATCAGCCGAGTCAGTCGATTTCGCAGCGGTTGGCGGTGGCATCCGATCCACGAACCCCGTTGCCGTCGACCGGCGATGCGCTCAGCGCGTTGGTCAAGGTCGGCACGATCGGCCTGAATGCAGTGGTCACGGTTGCGAAGGAAGTGCTGACCCCCGCCACGATCACCGCGTTGGCGACCACTGGTCTCGCGAATCCGCCAGCGGCGCTGGCGATGCTGGGTGCGAAAGCACTCGAGGCGACGGTGAAGCTGGTTCCACCCTCCACGGTGAACCGGTGGGCTGACGAAGCGTTCACTGCGGTCAAGCAGAACATCTCCGACAACTCCGAACTGCTCGACGTGTCGAACCTGGTGCGTTACTGGCAGACCGCGCAGCAACACGGCAGCTACACGAGCAACGGGTCGACCGCCGCTGGCGTGTCGGCTGCGGCCTACACGGCGACATGGTTCGCCGCACTGGCCGCGGATCTGGCGGGTAAGACGTTGCCGCAGTCGTCGACTGGCGGGGACACCTTGTTCGCCCCTGACACCGCGTTGCCGTCGTCGGCGGCGGTGGTCCCGACGCTTCCCGACACCACGACGAGCGAGGTCACCTCGCCGTCATCATCGGAATCGGCGACGTCGTCGGAATCGACAGTCACACAGTTCCCGATGCCCTCCTCGGGCACGCCGAGTGCCGAGCCGGTCCCGTCTGGGGTCCCGGCTTCGTCGGCTCCGGTTCCCGCCGCCTGACGCGGTCGGAAGCGGTCTCTGTTCCTTCATCCCGATCCCGAAAGGGGGAGGAGAATTTTGTTGACAACCAACAACTCTGACCACACTGAAACCGACTGGTTCGACACCGTGCCGGCGTGGGCATCCACCGGCGACACCCCGGCCCAGCACCTGGCCGACGAGCTGATCTCAGCGGGACTGGTCGGCCCCAGGAAGGGTCAGCCAGAGGACTTCGCGACGTCCGGCGATGAATGGGGCTGGCTGGGCGCCCCCGCCGTCGAACCCATCCCGGAGCCCGAGTCGGTCGAGCCTGATGTCGACTCCTACCGCGAGCCCGAACCGGAGAGTCCCGCCGAACCGCAGGCCCCGGCGGAGGTGTTCGTTGCACCGATCGCTTCAACACCGCCTCCGCCACGACGGCCGCGGCCGCAGGCGTCTCGCCGTGCTGTCATCGCGGCTGCGGCGGTGGTTGTGCTCTTTTCCTCCGCTGGAATAGCGCTGTTGTTCAACATCTTTGGCGGAGCAACGCACAGTGCTGGAACGCGTGACCCGGTGGAAGCCCTCGGCGGTGGAGCGGCTGCGAGCGCACCGCCGGTCGTGGCCGACGAGTGCCCGGAGGGCGTCGAGGGTCCGGTGACGGTGGGCAACGATGCCGGCGACCAACGCTCAGGACCGGGTGTGATCAAGGCATTCGACCACGCGTACTACGTCGAGCGCTCGGGGGCCGCCGCGCGCGCCGTGGCTACCCCGAACGGGGTCGGCACCACCCAAGCCTTGCAGGCCAGCATCGACGCGATCCCCGCCGATACCCGTCACTGCTTGACGATCACCGACCGCGGCAACGGCCTGTTCGCCGTCCAGCTCACCCAAACCCCTCCCGACGGTGGGCAACCCACCGTGTACCGCCAGCTCATCCAGACCGTCCAGGCCGGAGGCAAAACCTGGATCTCGTCCATCAGAAAGGACACCACCTAGCCGCCTGGACCAGCACCACACCCACCCGGGTCCACACAACCCCATGGACCCCAACGCATCTGAGGATCGAAAGGACACAGCTATGACAAATGGAAAACACAGCATCCGGGGAGGACACAGCGTGGCCCGGCATCGGGCGATTGCGGCCGCGGTCGTGGTCGGGGCGCTGGCCACCGGCCTCGGCGCCGGGCCGGCGCTGGCAGACCCGGAGCAAGGCGGGACCACCTCGAATCCGCAAGCCCCCGAGCAGGGCGGCACCACATCGAATCCGCAAGCCCCCGAGCAGGGCGGCACCTCCGCGCCACCGGCCCCGCCGGGTCGCGGTTTCATCCCGTCACCGCCGCAAGAGGCGCCGTATCAGCCCTACGTCGCGCCGCAGACCTATACCGAGCCGACCTATGAGCGGCCGTACACCCCGGCGCCGTCGCGGCCCTACACCGCGCCCCGTCCGACGCCGCCGGTGAAGCCGATCGCGCCGCCGCCGGAGATGGTGCGTATCGGCAACATCGTGAGGCCCGTCGATGAGGTGAAGAAGCAGTTCCCTGGGATCACCCAAGCTCAAATCAACTCGATCAACGAGTGGTCGGCCTATGGCGAGGCGAAGATCGCTCAGGGTCTGATCAGCGTGGGCGTGTCCGAGGACGAGGCGTCACGCCAGGCCGCGGCGACGATCATCGGCGTGATGGGCGGCGGCACCGCCGGGGCGCTCGCCCTCGGTGTTCCTGCCGCAGTCACCGGTGCCGTCGGCGGCGGCCTGATCGGCGCCGGGATCGGTCTGGGTGTCGGCTCCTTCCCTGTCCCGGGACCCCAGACACCCGGCGCGGCAGCTATCGGCGCCGGCATCGGCGCGGCCGCTGGCGCTGCGGCGCTGGGCATCCCGGCCGCGGTTGTCGGTGGTGTCGCGGGCGGCGCCGTCGGCGGTCTGCTCGCGCATGCTCTCGGCGCCGGGGACCCGGGTGCGAACCCGGCCCAGCCCCGGCTTCCCGGCCAGCCCGAGCCTCGGCCGCGCACCGCCCCGCAGCAGGCACCGCCCGGCCCCAACCAGTTCGAGGTGCACCTGGCCGCGCCCGACGCGGCGCGGGCAGGGCTACCGGCGGTGGACTACCAGGTCAACGTGCGCGGCGATGTGTCCGCGTCGGTGAACGTGGCCGGTCAGACCGTGCGCGCCGGGTGGTCGGGCGAGCAGGCCCGCGCACCTTACAACGCCCTCGGTGCCGGCGGCGCCAAGGCGCAGGAAACGGTGCGGCAGTGGACCGAAGAGGCCACCGGTCAGCTGAGCAAAGCCGTGCCCGGCATCCATGTCGCCTGGCCTGGCCAGCAGAAGACACCCGCTCACCACTGAGGCGCGGCAGCTTCCACCTCGAGAGAAAGGAATACCCACCATGAGCGAACCAACGGCATCGGCGTCGTGGTTGACCGAGACCGGACACCGCCCCCTGATCGGGGTCGGCGGGCGCGCACCCGAGCCCACGCGGGACGTCGTGCGTGACCGGCCGGTCATCGTGTGCGGGACCAGCGGGGGCGTGGGCACCTCGGTGGTGTCAGCGTTGCTGGCCGACTACCGGGCCGCCGAGCTGGGGGAGCGTTCGTGGTGGGTTGACCTGTCGCACACCGATGGCGACATGGTCGAGCGCTTGGGCGCCGACGAGCTCGGGAACAAGGGCTGGTGGCAATCGGGGCGGGGGACCACACTGTGGTCCCCGATCGAGGGGTCCTCGATTCCCACCGCCCTCTACGCGTCGCCGTCTGAGGGGTCCTCGATTCCCCGGGCCCTGTATGAGGCATCGACCACCGGGGCTGCGATCCCGGTGGTCGATGCCGGTACCCGCGCGCACGCCGCGGCCGCCACGATCCGCGATCACCACCAGACCGGTGCAGCGACACCGGTTCTGGTCCTCGGGCCGCGCCCGGACCTGATCAACCGCGCACGGCGGGTGTTCTCCCTCTGGGAGGCCGCAGGCGTGCTCGAACACACGGTGCTGGTTGTGTGCTGCCAGATCCCGACGCTCAATCACGCCGCGCTGACCGACATGCTCCACGATGCGATGACCGGCCATGCGGCGGCGGTGGTCGCGTTCGACTACGACCCCGTGCTGGGGTCGGGCACCACCCTCGACCTCGACGCCCAAGAACGGCTGTCTCCGCGCACGTGGGACGCCCTCGCGACACTGGCCGAGCTGACCCGCGACGGCGGCACGGCCATCAGCCACCAGGCGGTGTCGCGATGACCATGCTGGGCCACACCGCCATCCGACTGTCAGTGCGTACCGAACCGTTGCCGGTCACCGGCGAATTTCCGCCGCTGTTCGCACTGGTGGGCGCTCATGGCGGTGCCGGGGTCAGCACCCTTGCGACCATGTGGGCGCCGGCCGCCGACACCAGTCGATGCTGGCCGACCTCGCCGGCCACCACCCGCCGGGTGCTGGTGGTCGCGCGCGAGCACATGAGCGGAATCGCCGCGGCCGCCGACGTGCTGCGCGCCGCCCACGAGGGCACCGCGCCACTCGGCGTGCAGGTGTGCGGGCTGATCACCGTGGCCGCCGAGCCTGGCCGGGCAAGCAAAGACGTCCTGCGTTACGCCCGCACTGTCGCTGAGCTGGCCCCGCACTCCTACCGCATTCCGTGGCTCAAAGCGCTGATCCCGCTGCTGCACCGGCAGTTACCGACCTGGCGGCCCACCGACGGAGTCAAGGCCACCCGTGCCAGCTCCGACGGCGTACTTGCCTCGGTCCCCAGCGCGATCGCCGCCGTTGGGCAGCAGATTTGCGACGACTTGGCAGCCGATCACGCTGCCGCACACAGCGACCCGTCATCGACGGTCGCCTAACCGAAGGAAGAAGAACGCCATGGGAATCGTCCACACCGCGTACGGACAGGTGCAACTCCTCGCCACCGACGTCCATCTCCTCGCTGCACCTGGCGACGGGTTCAACACCGCCGACATCGAGGTCGCGCCTCAAGCCCCGCCCGGGTCGGAGAAGTTCATGCTGCTCGTGTCCTGGGTCGGGTGGGGTGCCTGCCTTGCCGCGGTCGCCGCGTTGATGATCGCCGGAGGCAAGTTCGGCTTCGACCGTCATCAGGGCACCGCGGACAGCGAATCGGCTTCCAAAGTCGCCAAGACCTGCGTCGGCTGCGTCATCATCGCGATCGCCGGCGCTCTGGTCGGTGCGCTCACAGCCTGATGAAGAGGACAACACATGCTGGTGACGCAGCTCGCCGCCGACCTACCCGACACGGTCACACAGCCGTTCGAGCTACTGCTGGGCTGGATCTTCTGGCTGATCTGCCTGGCCGGAGTGGGGCGCCTGTTCTGGATCGGTGGGCAGATGGGCCACGCCCATCACAACCCGCACGCCGAACCCCCCGACACCCCGCTCGGAGTCATCGTGGGCTTGATCATCGGGTCGTCGGCGGCAGGGATCGCCGGCGCTCTGGTGTCCTTCTGACCCGACTGCTTGCGACCCTGTCTCCGCTGGTCGTCGCGGCGAGTCTGCTCACCGGTTGCGGCGGCGATCCGGACCCGGCTGCGCAGTCATCATCGACCCCGGAACCGACCGCACCACCCAGCGACGTCACCTGGACGACGTTTGGCGGTGTGAAGGTGCCGTGTGCCGACCAGGGCCCCAAGGACTGCTACGGGTCGGCTCCAACCGGTTATGACCACACCGGTGCCGGGGCGGCGCTGGCCGCGATCTCGGCGACCATCCGCATGTCGATCGCCAACGACCAGGTCTGGCCGACGGTGGTGGGCACACTCGTCGCACCGTCACCGGCGCGCGACCAGTGGTCCATCGACCGGGTGCGCATCTCCATCGTCGGCCCGGTCGCCACAGGCAAGGCCCCACAAGTCGAGGGCTACACCGTCGACTCCTACACCCCGCAGGCGGCCACGGTCGGCATCATCACCCGCCAACCCGACGACTCACTGGCCCGCACCACCGCCACCGTCCGCTGGTCACTGGCCGGCGACTGGCTCCTGGAACTGCCTCCCACTGACAACACGACCCCACGGGTTCAGGCCATCGACACCGCGCCCGCCGACATGATCGACCTCCCCAACCCCTCCTAGTCACCGAAACCGGTGCATCGCACAAGGAGCCAGCACATGACTTCCGCCCTCGGACTGACGCTCTATCCCCTGCCACCCGCCCTGCGCACGACCCTGACTACCAGCACCGGCCTGAGCGTGGTCGGTGGCGTGTGCAGTCAAACCGGGTTGTGGATCGACAACGGCACCCTCGGTCTGATCGGTATGGGTGCGATCACTGTCGGGTTCATCGCCGCGGCGGTCGCGTCCATGACCGACCGGCACGGCCACCCGGTTCCCCGGTGGTCGAGCACCGGCGTAGCGCTGTTGTCGGTGCCCACGCTGGTGGTGGCGGGGATCGGCCTGGCGGTGATCGGGTGGACTGGGCTGGCACTGACCGCGTTCGTTCTGGCGGTCTGCGCACTCACGGTGAGCTTCTATGCGGTGCCCGCCGGTCGCGAACGCACCGTCGTAGGTGGTGACCAGTGATGAGCGACAACGACACTGACACCACGAACAGCCGACGGTGGAACCGGCCTATCGTGTGGATTGCCCTTGCCCTGGTGGGTGTGGCGATCGTGGTCGCAGTCGGTTATGCCGGCTCCCGCCTCGACAGCGCCGACGACGCGGCACCGCCCCCACCACCACCGCCGGTCAGCACACCGGCGGTGCCTAGCGGTGATCCTGGCCAGGACTACCTCGGCAACGACGTCGACGTCCTCGGCCGCGGTATGCGCATCCCCGCCGCCCCGAACGGCCATGTCCTCGATCAGGGGGCGAAAACCTCACCGGCACAGCTGACCAGCCCGCTGCGCGCACCGCAGGGCTTGGAGTGGCAGAAGGTGTACGGGGTGCCGATGCCGTTCAGCACCAGCGACGGCCCGACCGCGATCAGCCCTGACGGCGTGCCCTCGGGATTCAGCCGCACCCCCCAGGGCGCGGCGCTGGCCAGCTTGCAGATCCTGCTGCGCGCCACCTTCGGTCCGCACAATGTGCGTCAGGCGGTCGTGGACAGTTCCGTGGTCGGTCCCGCCGATCTGAAACAGCAGATGCTCGCGGTCACCAATGACCCGCAGTATCAGACGATGCCGGCCGCGGTGCAGATCACCCCGGACCGCTACACCGAGAACGCCGCCTCCATCCGATGGGCGTTCGGGCCGTTCCCCGCGCCCGAGGAGTTCCCGACGACCAACGGCACCGTCTACGGCGGCGGCCACATGCCAGTGGTGTGGGACGACGGCCGCTGGAAACTGCGCATCACCGAGCAGATGCTCTCCACCGACCAGGGCCTCATGGAGTACATCGACAACCCGGCGTGGTCGACATGGTTCTGACCCACACCCCATGGCCGCGGCGCCTACTCATCGCAGCCGTCCTCGCCGCCGTGCTCATCCTGCGTGTTCCGCTGGGCGGCGACGCGGCCGAGGACCCAGGCGCGCAGATGGTCCCGGTCGCCGCGGCGGCCCCCGGTGTGGTCGACAACCTCAAAGAGTGCGCATCGAGCCCGTTGGGTCTGCTCACCGGCCCACTGGCGTGTGCTGGCGCCAAGTCGGCCACTGGTGCGTTCAAAGACGCTGCCGGTGAGGGTTTCAAGTCGATGGTCAAGTCGATGGCCCAGGGCTGGGTGAAAATACTCCAGCTCACCTTGGCGTGGTTCATCAAACTGCCCACCCCGCAGTACGCCCAGGACTCGGTCGTCCAGGAGATCCAGAAGGCCACGGTGCAAATCCAGCTCTACGGGCTGGCGTTGTCGATCCTGATCGGGTCGTGGCGGCTGGTCATGGCACGACGGCAGGCGGTGATGAACGAGGCGCAGGAATCGTTCATGGGCTTGGCCAAAACGGTGTTCGGGGCGTGGATGTTCGGCGGGGTGCTCACCGCGTGCACCGCGAGTAGCGACGCCCTGTCGAACTGGCTGCTCGAGCAGGGCACCAAGGACAACGAGAACCTGATCACCAACCTCGCCGCAGCCAATCTCCTCACCCTCGGCTCGGGGTTGATCCTGATCGTCGCGGTGTGCGGCATCCTCGGCGGCATCTTGCAGGCGGTGCTACTCATCGGCCGCCAGGCCATGCTCGCCGTGGTCGTCGCGATGATCCCGGTGGTGGGCAGCTTCGGCGGCACCACCATCGGCAAGATGGCGTTCTCCCGCCTCGTCCAGTGGACGATCGCTCTGCTGTTGTGGAAACCCGTAGCCGCCCTGGTGTATTGGGTGGCATTCAAGCTCGCCGGCCACAACGTCGGGTCCATTAAGGACGCCCAGATGGCGCTCATGGGTTTGATCCTGCTGTCACTGACGGTGCTGGTCCTGCCCATGCTCACCAAGCTGATCTCAGCGGGCGCGGCGATGTCGGGCGGGTCGGGGTTGCAGGCCGGAATGATGGCCGCCGGCGCGGTCACCGCGGCGGGAACGATGGTCGCCACCGGCGGCGCATCCGGCGCGGCCAGCGCGGGATCGGCCGCTGGCGGGTCGACTGCATCGATGTCCGGGGCGTCGATGGGGTCCATGGGCGGACCCACCGGACCCAGCTCCGGCGGACTGTCCGGAGGCACCGGATCATCCGGCGGACCCTCAGGTTCCGGCGGTGGGGGATCGGGCAGCGGTCGCGGTGGCACCGGATCGTCCGGGCACGTCGGCCGCCACGGCGGCGGCACCGGCGCTCCCGGCGACGCCAGCACCGCCGCGGGTGCCGGCAGCGGACCCCAACCCGCCACCTCATCCTGCGGCGGGGCGAGTACCAGCGGCACCGGATCAGTCGGCATCGGCGACGTCAGCCAAGCCACGTCCTCAGTCATGAGCGCATCGCAAACCCTCTTCGACGACAACTACGAATCGTCGTCCCTGGCCAGTGAAGGGGCCCAGTACCGATGACCGATAACACTATTCGCAACTTCAGCGGCGTCCGCAGCGTCCTGTTGCCGAAGCTAATCCCTGAGATAGTCATCGTGACCGCTATGTCCACGGTCTTCGCCGCGGATGCGCTGGGCTGGCTCTGGGTGCAGAACATCGCATTCCTCACCCTGCTGATCGCGATGGTGTGGCTAGCGGCCCGGATCGTCAAAAGGGGCGACCGCGGTTGTTTCCCTGTCCCGGTGGCCGGTCCGCCGATGGTCGCCCACCTGAGGGTAGTCCGCGACGAGAGCGAGACCTCGAACGGTCGGGGTGATCGGCCGTGACCGCGCCGGGGGCGAACGAGGTCCTGCTATACGGGCGGTGGGAGAAGCCGCAATCACCCGGCCTGTTCGGGATGTCGTGGGGCGCCACGTTGTTCGCCGGTGGCGTGCTGATCGTCGGGGTGTTGCAGYTCATGGTTCTCCGGTCCTTGGCGATGACCGGCGTCGTGTTGTTGGCCGGCGCAGTCGTGTTGGTGCCGCTGGTGCAGAAACGCCGCGGCCGTACTGGTTGGGAGTTAATGATCGTGAGATTTGCGTTCTGGAGCGCCAAACGTAAGGGACACACCATGTTCCGTGGCGGTGTGTTCGGTGTGGTGCCTGGTCGGTGCCAGATGCCCGGTATTGCCGGGGATACCCGGTTGTATGAGTACGAGCTGAGTTCGGGCCACCGGTTCGGGCTGATCCATGCCCGTGCCAAGGACCACTACACAGTGGTGCTCTCGACCCAGCCCCAAGGCCAGGAACTCGTCGAGCAGTCCCAGATCAACAACTGGGTGCGCGGTTGGGACGACTTCCTGTCCGGGCTGGGTAAGACCCACAACGTTGCCGGGGCGATGGTCGTGGTCGAGACCCTGCCCGACAACGGCACTCGTATCGCCGCCGAGGTGCGGGCGATCACCTCGAAAGAGGGACCGGAGTTCTCCCGTGAGGTGATGGCGCAGACGGCGCTATACCGGATGTCGGCGAAGGTCCGCAACGAAGTGCGGGTGTCGATCACATTCCGTCGGCAGCGCGAAGCAGACAGCAACGAGGTCGCCGACCAGGGCGCGGCAATCGGACGTCTGCTCTCGACGATCGTGGGTCGCGCCGCCGCGGCGGGTCTCGATGCCACGCCGATGAGCGCTGGCGAGTTGTGCGCGGTGGCCACGCGCGCGTTCCGTCCGGAGCTCGACCGCGAGCTGGAAACGATGCTCTCCCGCGACGAGCAGGACGAGTTGCGGTGGGACCGCACCGGGTGTGCCGGCGCGAAGGCCGAGTGGGATCACTACGTGCACAACGGCTACCGGTCCGTGACCTGGGAAATGGCCGACGCCCCGGCCGGCACGGTCACTCACGAGGCGTTGCGGCCGCTGCTGGTGCCGCGGATGGACATTCCGCGCAAGCGGGTGGCGATCGTGTACCGCATCCACAACGAGGCCGAAGCAGTGAAGCTCGTCGACACCGACTTCAAGAACGCGCTGTCCGCCGAGCAGGCCAAGACCGGTATCGGCTCGGCCGCGGCGTCGATCCGCGTGGACAACACTCGCGCGGCGCGTGTCGAACAGCATCGCGGCGCCGGGCTGACCCGGTTCGGCATGTTGATCACACTGACCGCCCCGCGCGACGCCGACCATCCGCAGCTGGCCGCCGAACTCGAAGGCATGACCTCGGCGGCCCGGATCGGGGTGCAGCGGGTCTACGGCGGGCAGGACTCGGCATTCGCCGGCAGCCTCGGGCTGGGCATCCTGCTGCCCGAGTACGCCACCGTCAACAAACGCCTGAGCGCGTGAGGGGACCGGCGCAATGACCCTTCTGAGCACTCGTCCCGGCCAGCGCGGCACGGCCACCGCCGACACCGCCTCTCTCGAACCGATCCCCGACACCGTGCGCATCGGCGGGGTGCTGGTGATGACCGCCATGCGCTACGAAGCCCTGAAGATGGCGGCCGCCGACGAGACCGGCGGACGGTGGGCGACCCGCCGCGCGCGGCAACGTTTGGCGGCCGAGAACCGTCGTCGCGAACGCGCCATCACCCGCGTCGTGGAGCAGGGCGGGTTCGACATCGACAGCCCCGACCCCGGGCACCGCGGCACGGCGAAGCCGGGCGGGGGGCGTACGTCGATCGTGCTGCGGATGCCGGAGTGGCGTGCCACCAGCGCACAGGTGGCTGGCGGGTTCTGGCCGTTCTCCATCGGCGCGTCGTCGCCGCTGCTGGGCACTCCGCTGGGCGCGCATTTGCAGACCGGGCAGGACTTCGGCTGCGATCCGCTGACCTGGTTTCTCGCCGGGCTGATCACCGCTCCGATCGCGTTCGTGCTCGCGCTCAACGGTTTCGGTAAGTCGTCGCTGGTGCGGCGGCTGGCTGAAGGCAACATGGCACAGGGCCACACCTCGTTGTTCCTCGGCGACATCAAACCCGACTACGCCGACTTGACCCGCGCCAACGGCGGCCAGGTCATCACCGGCGGCTACGGGCATCAGCAGATCAACCCCCTCGGCGCGGGCGCCCTCGGTGAGGTCTTGGACCAGCTCCGCGAGCGGGCCGCGGCGATGGAGGCCGACCCGCAGGCCAGTCGCCGGGGCCTGGACAAGCTGCACGAGCAGATCACCCAGGTCAGTGCCGATCTACGGTCGCGGCAGGTCGCCACCGTGGCCGGCCTGGTGGAGATCAACCGCGGCCGCGCGGTGGAGGACTTCGAGGACACCCTGTTGGGCTCGGCCCTGGACATCCTGTATCAGCCGGTCGCGCAGGGCGGTAAGGGTTTCACCGGCGCGCACCCGCCGATCCTGGAAGACCTCTACGGCGTGGTCAAGGCCGGATCGGCGAGCCTGTACGAGGACGCCGCGGTCGAGAACCGCCGAGGCCTATGTTGCGGCGACGGCGAACCTTCTGCGGTCGTTGCGCGCGTTGGTGCGCGGGCGTCTGGGCCGGGTGCTCAACGGCCAAACCACCGAGCCGATCAACGTCAACGCCCCGGCGGTGTGTGTCGATGTGTCCCGGGTCCCCAAGGGCGACAAGAAACTCAAGGCGGCTCTGCTGCTGGTGTGCTGGTCGGACGGGTTCGGCGCGGTCGAGGCCGCCCACGTCCTCGCTGACGCTGGGTTGGGTCCGCGACGCACCTTCCAGGTCATCATCGACGAGCTGTGGCAGGTCATCGGCTCTGGTGCCGGGATCGTCGACCGCGTCGACGCGCTCGTACGGTTGAACCGCTCGGATGCGGTGTCGCTGATCATGATCACCCACTCGGTGGCCGACCTGTCGGCGTTCGAGTCCCAGGCGGATGCGAACAAGGCCATCGGGTTCCTCGAGAAGGCCCGACTGAAGTTCATCGGACCGGTCGGTACCGAAGAACTCGACCGGCTCTCCACGGTCACCCACTTCAACGCTGCCGAACGGGCGCTGGTCACCTCCGCGGCGTCCACGCCGCCGCCCTCGGAGTCGGTACTACGCAAGCTGCGTGCCCGGATGCGGGCCGGGGACGACGCCTCGACGACCTCGGCGGATCGGCCGCGCCCACACGGTCAGGGTGTGTTCCTGCTCAAGAGCGGTGAGGACGACCGGCCCGGTACCCCGTTCCGGTTGAACTTCACCCCGATCGAGGCCGACGGCGGCGTGCACAACACCAGCGGCCGGTTCACCGGTGTCAGCACCCGATCCGGTGATGCGGCATGAGCGCGCCGGAGTTCGATCGCCGCTACGGGTGGATCGACCCCGAGATTCGGGAACTCGCCGTCGCCGCGGTGCGGGAAGTGTTGCCGCATGTGCGGTCGCTGTGGGCGGCGTGCAGCGAAGTGTCCCAACAGTTCTCGGTGCATCCGAACACAATTAAGAACTGGTACCAGAAGGCGGTCGCCGACGACGAGGCCGCTCCGCAGGCCGGCAGCAATCTGGAGCTGGCCTCGACACGTGAGCAGTTGCGCGCCTTGACTCAACTCAACGCCGAGCTGATCGCAGCACTCAAGGACCGGGCTCGGTCATGAATGACGGGGCCAAGGGGGGTCTGGCCGCAGCGTTGGCGCTGATCGTGGCGATTCCGCTGATTGTCGTCACGATGCTCAGCACCGTGGTGACCGACTGCGAGACCCCGGGTTCGGGCGCGGAGTCGAGCGGTGGTGGCACTCCTGGTCAGCGGACCTTCCCGATGAAGAAGGGCACCTACATCCTGACCTCGGGGTTCGGGCCGCGTGGCGGCACCATGCATCAGGGTGCGGATTTCGGGTCTCAGCCCGGGGTGCCGATCTTCGCCGCGTTCGATGGCACCGTCTCCAAGTCGGGCGAGGCCAGCGGATTCGGCCAGTGGATCGTGTTGTCGCACAACATCGACGGCAAGCGCGTCGATACCGTGTACGGCCACATGTTTCCCCAGGACCTCATGGTCAAAGCAGGCCAGAAAGTCACCGCCGGGCAGCAGATCGCCCGCGCCGGATACAACGGTCAGGTCTCCCCGCCCGGCCCTGGCGGTACGCACCTGCACTTCGAGGTGTGGGAAGGGGGCTGGGGCCAGCGGGTTATCGACCCGATGCCGTGGCTCAAGGACGCCCGCGAACCAGGCAGCGCGCCGCCGCCTGCGGCCCCGGCCCCTGGTGGTGGGGGAGCGGGTGCGGACGTGGTGAGCGTGGCCGACTGGAACAAGGTCGCCGAACACGAATCCGGCGGCAATTGGGCTATCAACACCGGTAACGGCTACTACGGCGGGTTGCAGTTCTCGGCGAGCACCTGGACCGGGTATGGGGGAGCGAAGTACGCCCCGACCGCCGACAAGGCCACCCCGGGTGAGCAGATGGAGATCGCCAACAAGACGCTACGAGGTCAGGGCTGGGACGCCTGGCCGGCGACCTCACACAAGGCCGGGGTCCGCACCAAGAAGCCGGCCCCGGACGGCACGTTCGTCGACAGCGCACCCGCCCGCGCACCACCACCCGCGCCACCGGCAGCAGGTGCACCGCGAGATCAGGCACTCGGCGCGGTCACCGACAGCAGCGGCGAACTCGACGTGTCCAAGCCGATGGCTTCCCGCCTGGGGTCAGAGGCGCACTTCCAAACAAACACCGTGCGGCTCGTCCGCGCTGTCGCCCAACGATTCCCACAACTAAAAACGATCGGCGGATGGCGCGCCGACGGCGGCGGATTCAGCGACCACCCCGACGGCCGCGCCGCCGACATCATGATCCCCAACGACGGCCGCGACCCCGCGAACGTCGAGCTGGGCAACCGTATCCAGCGCTACGTGATGGACAACAAAGACGTCTTTCACGTCGAATACACCATCTGGCGGCAGTACTACCAGCCCGCCCGCGGCGCCGGGAACACGATGCCCGACCGCGGCGGCTGGACGGCGAATCACTTCGACCACGTCCACGTCACCGTCGACCGTTCCCCGCTCTACAACGGCGAAGACCTCGGCCGGATCCGCGATCGCGGCGGCGACAGCGGCGGCAGCAGCGCCGGATCAGATGACTGCGAACCCGAAGGCACCCCTGGCGGTGGCGGGGGTGGCACCGTCAAGGTCGGGACAGTGCCGGCGGACTGGGCGCGCTGGTACAACGAGGCCGGGAAGATCTGCCCGCAGATCACCTCCTCGCTGTTGGCCTCGCAGGGCAAGCAGGAGAGCAACTTTCAGGCGACCGCGGTGTCACCGGACGCGGCGATGGGACCGGGCCAGTTCATCCCCTCGACGTGGGCGACCTACGGCAAGGACTACGACCGGGACGGCCGGGTCGACCCGTACTCGCTCGGCGACTCAATCATGGCCCAAGGCCACTTCATGTGCGACATCGCCAAGCAGGTCGATGGCTGGATCGCCTCAGGTGCCGTCGATGAGCGCAGCGGACCGAACAAAGACCGCCGCGACCTCTACCTGGCCGCCTACAACGCCGGCCCGGGCTCGGTGCAGTCCTCCGGCGGATTTCCCAACCAGCATCCGCGGCACTTCTCCGAGACCCGCCCCTACGCCGAAACCATCATCCGCAACGAGCCAGCATTCCGCGACTCGCTGCCCGAGGAACGATAGGAGTCCCGTCATGCACCGATACCTGCGCACGGGCGTGCGGCTGGCCGTGATCAGCTGCGCAGCGCTGGTCGTGGCGCTTGTGCTCAACGCCTGCGGGGGCTCGGACCCGCAACCGGACACCCACGACGATCACAGCGGCCACGATCACAGCCACCAGCTTCCGGTCGGGGACGGTCCCCAGCTCCGCGACAGCCCTGATGAGTCGGCGACCGAAGCGCTGCAACGCATCTACAGCTGGGAACCGGCCACCGACGCCGATTCCGGCGACGGGATGCGCCGTGCAGTGCCGTGGCTGTCCGGGGCGCTGCACACCGTGGCCACCCGCGGCGACGACGAGTCGGTGCGGGCCTTGCCGCAGTGGCAGCAGTGGCGCACCAACCACGACATCGTCGTTGCCGCAGTGAAAGTCACTGCGCGGACCGACCGACCCGGCGACCTCGACGTCGAGCGCCGCGCCCTGGTCACCCAGAACGTCATGCACGCCGACGGCACCACCACACCGTGGCGGTTGATGACCTTCGACATCGCGCTCTCCCGTGATGACGACCAGCGCTGGCGGATGTGGCGCATGGACCTGATCGACACCACGACGTTAGGAGCAGCACAGTGAGCGTCCCCTACGAGCCGAACAACCCGTATGGCGACGGGTACGACGCCTACGGATACGACTCGGCCGGATTCGACCGCGACGGTTACAACGCCTCCGGCTATGACCGCTACGGGTTCGACCGGTACGGGCGTGACCAGATCGGCCGCGACCGCGACGGGTTCTACCTCGACGGGTTCAACGAAGCCGGATTCGACGCCGACGGCTACGACCGGGCCGGGTTCAACCGCTACGGCTATGACCGCACCGGACACGACCGCACCGGCCGCCGCTCACCGGCACCACCGCGGCCGCCGACAACCCGTGAGGGGGTGGAGGGCTTGGTGGGCGGGACCGTGGTGACCGTTGCCGTCACGGCGACCGTGACCGCGCTGGTGGTGTGGCTGCTGCGGTATCTGGCAGACCGCACCCCAGCCGCGTTGTGGGAACACCTCGCGAGCACACCACCGGTGACCCCAAGCCCGGCCACCGCCGCGATCACCGCCGCCGCACTCGCGGTCGCCGGCATCGCCGCGATGGTCGTGATGACCGTCTACACCCCCGGTGGGGCCGGCATGTTCCGGCTACTGCTGGCCCTGGTCGGGGCGTGCCTGGTCATCGCGATGGCCAGCAGCCACGACGCCGCGACATGGCTGGCCTCAACAGTGATCGTCGTCGCGGCCGGAGCCGCGATCGCCGCGCTGGCACCCACCATCGGCCCCCGAACACCAACCGCTACAACCGGGAAGGAACTGCGATGAGCACCACGAAGAAGGACCGTGCCGCCAAGGACGTACAGGACTGGAACACCGCCCGAGACTCGGTGCGCGACAACGCCGACACGCTGACGGCGATGACCAGCCACTCCGAGCTGTTCACCTGGGCCCAAGACCACGGTATCGACACCGGTTCGCTGTTTCGCAAGTGGAAGACCGAGCTGCGCAAACAACTCCACATCGACTACGACGCATTGCGACAGAAGGCGTTCGACACCCGACTGGCCGAGATGGCGGCCGCGGCCGACACCGCACCACAGGTGCTGCTGTACGCCGCCGGAGACAGCGAGGTCAACTCGTTCGCGGTGTGCTCCGAACACGGCGAAGATCCCTGGTACGGGGAGTTTTTCGACTACGACAAAGTCGACGACCAGGACAGCGCCGACCTCGCAGCCGCCCGTAAAGCGATCTACCTCGCCGGCCAGGCCCGCGAGGACAAGGGCCTGGACCTGATCGGGTTGCGGCTGGTGGTGTCCAACCACCGCGTCACCACACAAGCGTTGCAGCGAGACATCCTGCGCTACAACGTGTTCGTCACCATCGAAGTCGTCGACAACGGCGATGACAACCCTGCGCTGGAGGTGTGCCGGATGCCCGGCTTCCGCACCTGGCGAGAAGTCTCGCTGACCGACCTACTCGCCACCGCCGACCTTGCGGCCGCCCCGGATGAGAGTGAGGTCGCCTGATGGCCGCCACACCGGGCACGACCACCGAACCCACCCGCAACCACTCCGACAAACTCATGTTCGCCGGTGTCGGTGCCGTCGTGGTGGTATCGCTGCTGAGCTGGGCGGCCTTGCATCTGGCCGGCGGGCAGACGGTACCGGCCAACCCGTTCGCCGCACCGATCGAGCTGGTCACCGGCGGCCTGCGCTGGTCGACCGCGGCCACGGTATGGCTGATCGTCATGCTGGCGCCGGTCGCCGCGGCAGCCGGATACGCGTTGCTGCGCTGGCAGCGCAGACCGAAACGTTCGCGCGTCGACACCGCCCAGCAGCACCTGGGCAACGGCACCGACATCGAGTCGGTGACCGAAAAGTCCGTCGCCGCCAAGGCCAAGAGCCTCGGGGTCGACCAGGACGCGGCCCCGGCCGGGTTTTCCAGCACCATCGGTGTGCCGCTGGGCAAAACACTGTCGGGAACCCCGATCTACGGATCGTTTGAGGACATGCACCTCGACATCTGGGGACCCCGCCAGGGCAAGTCCACCTCGAGGATCATTCCGGCGATCTGCGAGGCCCCCGGGGCGGTACTGGCCACGGAGAACAAGCGCGGCAACCTCGACCACACCCGCCTGGTCCGGGAGTTCCGCGACGCCACCGGCGCCCCGACCCGCCAGGTGTGGGTGTTCGACCCCCAATCGGTCGCCAACGAACAACCGTGGTGGTTCTGGGACCCGCTGAGCTACGTCACCGACGAGACCCGCGCCGAAGAACTCGCCCAACTCTTCGCCGCCGGAGACGACGGCCAGGAAGCCAAGAAGGACCCCTACTTCGAGCCCGAGGGCGAAGATCTCCTGGCCAACCTCATCCTGGCCTCCGCACTGGCCGGCGAACCGATCACCACCGTGTTCGAGCGGCTGGTGGTGCGAGCCGACGGCCACGACGCCGTCGCGATCCTGCGCGAGCACGACTACCCGATGGTCGCCCACGCCCTCAACGCCCGGCTCAACCTCACCGACAAGCAGGCCGACGGCATCTGGGGAACCGCGATCAAGACGGCTAAATGCCTACGTGGGCGCAACGTTCGGCCGTGGGTCTCGCGCACCGGCCCCGACGACCAGCGACCCCACCTCGACCTCGCCAGCTACATCCGACGCGGGGAGACGCTGTACTGCCTGTCCCGTGAAGGTGTCGGCTCGGTCGGCCCGCTGGTCGCGGCGTTGACCATGGCCACCACCAAGACCGCCGAGGCGATCGCCACTGCCTCCCCGGGCGGGCGGCTGCCGGTGCCGCTGCTGTGCGCCCTCGATGAGGCCGCCAACGTTGTGCGCTGGCCTGACCTGCCGAAACTGTACTCACACTACGGGTCCCGCGGAATCATCATCATGACCATCCTGCAATCGTGGTCCCAGGGGATCGGGGTGTTCGGGGAACGGCCGATGAAGCTGCTCGAATCGTCGTCGAACATCTACATCTACGGCGGCAACGTCCGCGAGACCACGTACCTGGAAAGCCTGGCCAAGCTCGCCGGACAGTACGAGCGCCGCGCGCTCAACGTGTCGCGGTCCAGCGGATCAGGCAACAGCCGCGGCTCGCAGTCAGTCTCGGAGCACACCACTCGCGAGAACATCTTCACCGTTCGGGATCTCTCCTCGTGGCCACGCGGCCGGATGCTGCTGTTCTCCGCAGGCAACCCGCCCACGATCCTGCAACCCGTCCCGTGGATGGACAAACCGTATGCACCACTGATCCGGCAGTCCCTGGCCGAGTACGGCCCACAGAAACCCGATGAGGGGCCGGCGACCGTCAACACCGCCGACGAGGGCGACGCAGCATGAGCATCCTCGACGACGACCTCGTCATCGACGACGAGTTCGCAGACGACGACGAGCTCGACGATGACACCGCGGGCGATGCTCCACCACCGGAGACCGAGTTCGGCTCGGTGTATGAGTTCGTTGACGACCACCTCGTGGTGCTCTACGCCCGCCACGTCGAGGCCAAACCCGGACGGCTGTGGTGCCCACGCTGGTTCGACCACGCCGAGGCCGTGTCACGGCTCGAAGCGCTCTGGCGCGCCTACGAATCGCTGCGCCTGGACCCCGCGACCGGGATGAGCGTGTGGTGGCGCGATCACGCCGACCACCACATGGCGGTCCTCATGTCCGCCGACGGCCCGTTCGAGGGGTGCAGCGCCGACAAAGGCCACCGCCGGCCCCCGCCACCACTTCCCACCGAACCCATGACCGACGACGCCCTACGCGACGCGATGAGCGTCACCGACGAACAGGACTGGTCCGATGAATGAGCACGAGCAGGAAACCCGCGAACTCGAACAAGGCATGGAACGTGCGCTGGCCGTGGCCATCGCCCACACCTCCTCGCTCATCGAATCGTGGGCGCGGCGCGCGGCGAACAAAGCCCGCGGGGCCGAGCACACCGACACCGACCGGGAGGCGCAGTCACCCGGCGCAGCGTTCATGCGTCTGGCCACCGACGCCGCCGACACCCAGCAACAGGTGCGCGCTGAACTCGCCCTCGCCCAACCCAATGCCGACTACTGGAAACACGCCAGCCCCGACGAACTCGCCCGCAAAATCCGCGAGGACTACGGCATCGAGCCCGCCCGGTTGGGGGAGCACACCCACGACCGGCACTGGGCTGAACGGGCCGAGGGCCGCAACGTCGTCGACCTATACGCGATGGCCGACCGGTACGCCGAGCAGAGTGCGACCGCGGCCGCCGTCCGCGACAACCTCGCCGACCTCATCCGCGACTACGGACTCGACCCCGACGAGCTCATGCGCAGCTCGCCGCATGAAGCCGCCGAACGCTACACCCAGTCGCGCGCCGAGCACTGGGCACCCGGCCAGGCCCCCACGCAGAGCGCCGACGGCCGCGACGCCACCGACCGCGACGGCGTCCACGTCGCCGCGCTGCTGACCCAAGCCCAAGCCGCCGACCTCGACGCCGAACAGGCCGCCGAGCTCTCCGACCTCGCCACCGAACGTGCCGACGCCCTCACCACCACCGGTGTCGACGAGCAGCCCGGCCCGTCGCGGTCAGACCGCGTCGCCGCAGTCAGCACCAGCGACAGCGGCAAAGCCGCCACGACCGCCGCCCGTGACCACCCCACCAACCCACGCCTGGCCACCGCCAGCACCGGACAGAAGCAAACCACCGCCCGCCGATCCAGCACCCTCACCGCCGACCGGCAACGCGGTCGCGGCCTCTAACCACCTATCCCGACCGAAAGGAACAGCGCAATGACTCAGTTCGATCCCAGCACCCTGCTCGCCGAAATCGAAGCCGACGACGCCGCCGAGGCCCAGGCGCTAGCCGAACGGCAACAACGCCGACGCGAAGCGCTCGAACCGGCCGCCCGGCTGGCCGCCGAGATCGCGACCACCCGCGAACACTTCCTCGCCGAGGACCGCCAACGGCTGAGCCGCCTCGCCGACTTGGTGAAAGAAGCCAAGAAGAACGGCGCACCGCCGGCCAAGCTCGACCAGCTCGACTTCGCGCCGCTGACCGCCCAGGCCCGCAGCGGGCGAGGCCGTTCCGCAGCGTCCAAACCCCGCGCACGCCGGACCGCGAGCGCCCCGGAGAAGCCCACCGAGCCCGCGCAGGAAAGGAGCGATCAGACACCACCACCGGTGTCCATGGCCAGCTGACCTACCGACCACAACCACTCACAAACAGGAGACATCAAATGAAACTCACCACGACCACGAAGCGCGTTCTCGCCGGCAGCCTCGCCGCCGCCGCTCTCACCGCAGGGGGCGCCGCCCTCGCCGCTCCCGCAACAGCTCAACCGCTGAGTTCCTACAGGGACTGGGGCACCTTCGGACCCTTCAACGGCATCGTTGCCTGCGAGGCTGCGAGCGCGAGCAACGCCGCGTGGGTCAATGAACAGCCGTGCTACCGCGGGCTCAACGGCACCTGGTACTACCGGGCACAGCTAGGAGCGTGAAATAGACCCAAGCTCTAAGGGCCGGTGTCACCCAACAGGTGGCACCGGCCTTGCCTTGTGCGTCGACATCCGGCGCTTCGGATGCAGGGGCGCTCAGTACCTCACCAATTGTCGCCAGGAATGACTTGAGCAGCCTTTGATCTCAGCTGGTTGTACACCGAGACCACTGCGGGGATGGGATCTGGCTGGCGGGAGAGTGCTGCCGTTTGAGCGTCATCGAAGTTGGCCTCAGTCAAGATCTGCCAGGTCCCCACATTGAAGGACTGTCGGCCCACACCAGTGTCTGGGTTGAGGAGGTAGCCGCCGCCCCCGGGATACTTCACCACCGTCCCCCTGCTCCCGATCATCATGTCTGTCGCGTACCTATCGTCTGGATTGACAGTCACGGCCTGTGTCGCTGCGTCGCGCGCTAGGTCTGGAGTGGGGTAACTGTTCAATTCAATTGCAAGTCCAAGGTCGTCGTTCGCGCAAGCAAGCTTCACAGGACGGAACCCATTCTCGTAGTCACCGACATCCGACCGCGGAGCCTGCAGCTGATCGCTAAAGACTCTCGAGTCAACGGTCACCCCGGCGAGGATCTTGCACGGATTGCGCTTCGCCTCGCGGTCCGCTCGCGAACTCGCCTTCTGCTCATCAAGCTTCGAGCTATCGCCGGCGGCAGCAAGGAGTTCGGCGTATCTAGCATCAGAGGGCTTCGCCGCTCCCAACACTATCGGCGCATCCGTCGGCACGGACCTGTCCGGGGGGAGGCTCTGCGCAACGACGACCCAGTTGGACTCGGCGAAGATCGTTCGGTCCTCGGCCGCATCCTCGGTGTCGACGTTGTCGAACCCTCGCTCATCGAGGAGGGCTGTTGCTTCGTCTAGCGGCGTACCGATCAACTGGGGAACGATGGCAGTGCTCTTGGTCTGCGTCGAGTATTCACACCCAGATACCGCCGAGATGATCAGCGAGACAGCTACTAATGCAATTACCCGGCTCGGCGTAGACGAAGAGGGACGCCGGGCGATCGACCTGAAAGCCGTTCTGTTCCGGTTGTACACATCGAGGACCTGTGCCCTGCGGCGGCGAGCGGCCTCACTCTCGTTCTGGTTCACTACAGTCACTCCTGCTGGTCGTTGAGCGCAACACTAGACCCCTCGGGAGCGCCGCGGTCTGAGTTGCCCCGCCGGCCACGATCTACGTCAATATCGTCAGACACCGTGTCGCATACTGCTTCTGACCTCGGCGCGAACGTCACACGACCAAGTGAGACGAGACGATCTTGCTGACGCCAGATGATGATGCAATGAATGCACGCGCGCGACGCCCCGTAGACAAGGCCCGGAATCGCCGCAGCCACCGCAGTGAGAATGTGCAAATCAAGCACGTCAGCCTCCTGAGCATGCTGGCGCCACCCCAGGGGATCGCGCCAGACGCTTCGAGAGGTCAAGCTGCGGAAGGGGCGCAACTCTCGCGGCCCCCGAACTCACTGCGCATCCGCACACTATGCGGATTCCGGCGAACTGCTGGAGCGGTTCTCATCAGTGGTCCCTCCGGGACCATATGATGGGTCTCTTGTACCCGTGGGGCCTCTAGTGCCCGATAAGTGAGTACCTGCCAGCAACTACGGATGTCTTAGGCCCGGTCAACACCGGCTTCAACACCCATATCCCGTACCTGCAGCAGTCGGTCCCTGGGGTGACTGTCACACGTACTGGGACGGACACATCAGGACGCTCAGCGCCCAGATGCGGAACAGTTCGTTCGAGCACAGAGTACACCGAGTGCTGCCCCAGCCGCATTCATGTCAGTGACGCTCTCTCGTCTTGTATTGGTGAGCTGAGACCGAGTGCGGGGACTACCGTCCACGGTCGGGATCATCCAACCGCGTAGGCGTTTGACGGGTGCGCGCCGCGGTCGGGCTGGCAACGGTGCGAGAAGGCGCAGTTCCGGTCCGTTCGCGTGGGGGAGTGTAGGACTGGCCGGCGTAGTGACGTTCGGTCGCACCGATCGCGGCCCGAATCTGAGCGGCCTGGCGGGCGTGACCTTGGGCGGCCACGGCGTCGCTGATCGCTGCACTGGCCGCGAGGACTTGCTTCATCACGGCGAGCCACAACAGGGTGGTGTCGTCGCGGTTGGCCGCCAGCATGGTCGCCGCGACGCGTCGCGCGGAGGTGCGGCTGCGCGCCGCGGGTGCGCGGGTCGGGCGTCGGTGCCCCGACACCGAACTCAGCGAGTCAGCGAGGCGGTTGAGGTGCGCGGCGTCGACAGGGTTGGCGGTGCGTGCTGCGGCACCGACCGCGGCCGCGGTGTCGGCCGCTGCCGCGTGCCAGCCGCGGGAGGTCTTGTCGCCGACACCGGTCACGGTGCGTTCCCACCGCCGGGCATCCTCGTGCACACGCGCAGCATCCGGGCTCGACTGCCGGGTGCTTCCAGTGTCGCGACGGGTGCGAGTCCACGCCGCGGCCGCCAGTCGACGATGACTCTCGCTGTCGGGCCAGCGGCCACGCAAGTCCTTGAGTGCGAGGCCGTCGCCGAGGTAGCTGGCGTTGCGCCAGATCGGTTTTCCGTCGGCGTCACCGGTGACACTCGGGTGCAGCGCGACGACGTAACCCGTGACCTCGGTGGTCGAGCCTTTGGCGAACCGTGGGCGCGCCAGCAGATCGGGGTGGGCGCGCAGTGCGCGCGCGTAGTCGGCTTCGGTCGCCGCCGTGCGGGCGATCGGGGAGAGGATGTCGCGCAGCCGCGCGGACACGTCGACATCCTCACCGCTCGTGGTTGTCTCGCGCTCAGTGGGCGTCGTGTCGGCGGTGTGCGCCTCTGTATGTGAGTGGGTGGCGGTGTCGCGACGGGCGTGCGTGCCGGGGGTACGTTCGTCGGCGTGGTCCCACGCCGAGCGCGCATCGGCGCGGGACTTGTCGTCGTCGATCCAACCCTCGCGCAGGCGGGGGAGGGAGAGGTCTTCGGCGAGCTTTTTCCCGCCGTGCATGACCGGCTGGCCGTGCTTGTTGGCGTACTCCGAGGCGGGCAGGCCGACGCTGAATCCGGTGACCGCGCTCGGGTCGGTTTTGTCGTAGCGGGCCGACCGGATCACCAAGCCGTCGGCGCGCACAAGGCGCACGAACTCGGCTTCGCTCTCCGCGGCCGCCGCCGCGACCCGGACACGTCGCGCCAGGATCACCGACGGCGCTTCAGCGATACGCGGCTCGGCACCGTCAGCGCCGCGGGTTGCGGCGTCTTGGGCGTGCGACCGGCCGCGTGCGGCCATGTTCTTGGTGTAGCTCGACAGCACTTCCATGCCGTACTTGGCTTCCAGATCCCGGGCGATGCGTTGTGCACGGGCGTAGTCGCCTTCATTGCCGCCGCGGGTCGGGTGCGGACGCCACTTGGCGACCACGCTGCCGTCATCGCGGACACGTGATGCGGCGATGTGGATGTGGTCGCCGCCGTTCTTGGTCACCCCGTGGCGGATGGCGACCCAGCGTGCGTCGGCGGCGTCCGGGTCGTCGAAACCCATGCCCTCCATAAAGTCGTGCGCGATCGCCGACCACGTCGCATCGTCGAGCGCCGCAGCATCCGGCGGCAGCGACAGCGAGCAGTGCCACACGTTTTCATCGCGGGTCGCTTCGGCGATCGCGGCTTTACCTGTGACGCCGCGCTCTTGGGCGGCTTTGAGGGCGGCGGTGTCGCGTCGAGTGACCTCGGTACCGAACACCACCCGCGCCTCATCGAGTGCATGACCCAGCTCGTGGGCGTCGCTGCGGCCCATCTCAGCCCCGGCACCGCCGGCGGCGAACACCGCCCGCGAGGACGCAGCAACCACATGCGGATTGGTGTGCTCATTGGCCTTGCCCGGGCCAGCCAGATACATCACCAATCCCTGCATCCGCGCGCCCGACGAGATCGCCGGAATCATCGGCACTAGACCGACCAGCCTTCACCCTCGGCAGCGGTGATCGGACCACTCGGTGCGTCCCCCGCCCCCTCGGCGGCGGGCTTGTTCGTCGCGGGAAACGACACCCCGAACACCTCACCGAACGCATCTCGTACCCGAGCCGACGCCCGGTGCACCGCGTCCACCGCGGCCTCAAAATCGGCCGGCACCTCACGCTCGCTATTGGCGTGCCGAGCGATCTGGTTCATGTTCACCGCGATCCCCGAGAGCAGATTGCGGATGTCGGTGGCTTCCTTCCACGCCGCGACTTTCTCGGTGTGATTGACCGGCGCACCACCGGCAGGGGACAGGGCACCGGTGACCAGCAGCCGTTGGACCGTCATGCCGGCGTCGTCGGCGCGGTTGCGCAGCTCCGCCTCCTCGACCGGGCTCACCTTGACCACGAACCGCTCTTGCCGCCCGCCCGGATGGTTGCGACGACGTCGACGACCGAACGCGCGGTGAGTGTTCTCTGACTCCGCCATCGCGTGGCCCTCTCTGTGCGTCGTTCCCGGCATCCGCCGGTCAGCCCAGCGCAGCGACCCCACCCGTGGGGATCACCGCACCGACCGCCGGTCTGTGCTCTCACCGTACCGACGACAGGGACGGTGAGCAAGGTTTAGGGCACCTAAACGATAACTTGCTCCCGCGAGGCGGGCGCTTTTCGCTGTGAGCGCGCGTGCGCGCGGGGCTATCAAGTCCACGCGCAGCGTGGTCGATTTCCGCCGCTGCGACAGCGGCTCACCCGACGCAAGCTGGTGGCGAAACGACAGCTGGGGACAACGGCAGGCATCCCCTGTGGTTACTTTCGCGGCCCGGCTCACAGCCTGCAAAGAAGACGGCGCCATATGCGCGCGCACAATGTCTGTTGTGACTGAAGCAGATACGCGGGTTCAGGTGCTCCGAAAGGGGATCGTGAGGGAGGGAGACGAGTTCGTCGATCCGGTCTTCGTTCCGAACGCAATCGACAACCTCTTTAAGCACTGGATCACTCCTCAGCTAGGAGCGTTCGTCCCGCGCTCGTCGATCTACCAGGCGCTGGTTCTTCTCGACCGGGAGCACCCGAAAGTGCTCATCAACCACGACGCACCATTCTGGGCAGTCGCCGGCGAGCCCCCCATCATCTGCGATCCACGAGACGCGTTCATCGGCCAGATCATCACGCTGCTGCCGCAAACGCTCGAGCCAACCGAGCGCTGGCTCGGCTTCGCAACGGCTATCGAAGGCCGCTGCGTCTCGATGGATCTCGCGGACAGCCTTGATCGCGTAGACGCGCTGCTCGGCAAAGCTCGTTCCGATCTTGAAGTTGTGTTGTTCGCGATAGATCGGGGTCTCGTCGCTAGCGCGATCGAGCTGCTGTTCGCTGCCGCGGAACTGTCAGTAATGACCCTGATCTACTACGCCCAATGGGACGACCAGAAGCTTCACCATCGGCGGGAGCGCTGGCTGCGAGACCAGATTGCGGCGGGCCAACTTCCCGCGGAGTTCGGGACCACGTTTCGGGCGCTGTACCGCGAACGAAACCCCGCACGCTACGTCGAGGGACAGCTCCAGCTCACACAGCCGGAGGTGGAGCAACACGCTCGCACAGTCCGACAGATGATCGACTACGCAAGAGTGATCCGACCCGCCACACCGCCCGGGGAGTCACCTGACGAGTGAAGTTTCTACCGCGCCGGGCCATTCTGATTACGAGAACGCTCGACATCACGCCGCGCCGATGCAGCGCTGGGCTTCGGGGTCTTCGCGTGTCGGGCGTCGGCGACGGGCGACGTGCGCGGGACGCCGCGGGATGCGATCGCCGCGGCGCGTTGTGCGGGGGTCATCTCCTGTCGATCAGGTGCGCGGTCGGAGCCGGGTTGCGGTGAGGTCGGCGCTGCGTCGGGTGTCGCTATCTCCTGGGTCGCGGCGGCGTACTCGGCCGCACGAATCTCCTCGATGCGTTGCGCGGCGATGCGGTATTCATCGCGGGAGCCGACGCCGGCGTTTTCGACCATGTAGGTGGTGGGGTTCCATTCCAGCGACCATCCGGGTTCGCGGCCGGCGACGCGTAGTCGTTCGGCCGCGGCTTCGCGCGCGGCGATCGCTTCCGGGGTTTGGGCCTCGGCGGCGATCGCGGACTTGATCTGTTGCAGCTCGACCCGTTTGTCGCGCAACGCGTCGGCGTGCTCGAACCGGGTGTCCATGCGGGGGATGAGCATGTCGCGTTCGCGGGTCATGTCCTCGACGTCGCGACGGTACTCGGCAGGCAGCGCACCCAGGCGTGCGTGTCCGTTCTCGACACGGGTCGCCAGACCTGATGCGGTCGCCGGGCTGGCCGGCTTCTTGAAGACCTCGCCGTCCATGCTCGGCAGGTATTGCGGGGTTTTCAACTCTGCACCGGTGAGCCGGAAGTAGGTCATGTCGCCTTCGAGGGAGCGCGACATCTCCAACCGGATACCGGTGGTGTCGAACGCGGCGATCGGCCGGTAGTCCGACGCTCCGCGACCTTTGAGCGCGAAGTACGTTTCGCGTGCGCGCTCCATGAGCGCGGCACTGCGGTCGGGGCGTTCGTCGAACGTCTTGGCCTCACCGCGGCCGTCGAGGATCGCGAACTGTCGGCCTCCGGTGTTCCACTTCTCGATCGCGGCACTCATGTCGGTGAGGGAGTCGATCTGTGCTTGCTTGGCGGGGATCTCGCGATCGAGGGTGCCGACACGGCGGCGTGCGTGCGACTGGGTGTCGCGGTGCGCGGACTCCATCGCGGTGAGCTTGCTGACTTCGTCGTCGAGTTCGACCATCTTGATGAACCGCATGTCGCCGGTCGCGGCGGCCTTGGTGGCGGCCGCAGCCTCGGTGAGCGATTCACTGTCGATCTCGCCGAGCTCGTCGGTGTTCGACAGCTGGCCCATCTTGTACTCGTCGATGAACCGCGACTTCATCTCGACCTTGCCCCACATCACCGTGTCGGTGGTGCCGGCGGTGACGTACTGGAGGATGTCGACGGTCTCGTTCTGGTTGCCCTGGCGCAGGATGCGGCCCTCGCGCTGTTCGAGGTCGGCCGGGCGCCACGGCACGTCGATGTGGTGCAGCGCGGCCAGGCGTGCTTGCACGTTAACGCCGGTACCCATGCGTTCGGTGGAGCCGATGAGTACCCGCACCTTCCCGGACTTGCAGTCGTCGAACAACTTCAGGCGCTGCGCCGGCGTCTTGGCGTCGTGGATGAACCGAATGTGTTCGGCGGCCACGCCGCGCTCGATCAACTCGTCCTTGATCGCTGAGTACACCGTCCACGACCCGTCGGGTTTGGGTGTGCCGCGATCGCAGAACGCGATCTGGAAACTGCCGGGCAGTTCCGCGACCGTGCTGCGGTCCTCGGTGAGGTAGGTGCGCTCGGCGTCGCGATGGTAGATGCGCGCGATCTCGCCGGCGACGGTCTCGGCGCGGGTGGTGCCCTTCTCCGGTGTGAGCCCCACCAGCCGCGGGTCGAGCGCGACGTTGCGGCCGTCGTTGAGGATCTTGAGCGGGTTGTCCTCCCGGGCGTCGTCTTTCGGGTGGTCGCCGCGGTACTCGAGGTCGGCGATGAAATCGCGCACCTGCTGTCCAGGTTCGGTGCTGATCATCCGCCGGCCGTCGAAGGTCGGAAGCTTCGCCGGCACCTGGGCGCGGGTGACCACATCGGTGAACTGTTGGGACAGCGCGTACATCGCCTTGGGGTTGTTGTAGCTGCTGACCCGCGAGACCACCTGCAACCGGGTGCCGGTGGCGTTGGTGATCGTTTCCTGCCGCGTCTTGGTGAACGTGGCAGCCCAATCGGTCACGCTGCTGACCCCGGCGGTCTCCAACACATCCGGGCGCAGGTACTGCTGCATCACCCACGCCTCGGCCAGTGAGTTGGCGATCGGGGTGCCGGTGGAGAACATCGCCACCTTCTCCGCACCGGCCGGCAGCGTCCGACCATCGGTGGCGGCGCGGCCCTGGGCCAGCTCGCGCAGATGCCCCAGTTTGAGCGAGAGGTCTTCGGCCTTCTGCGATCCCGGATGCGACAGCGAGTCGATGGCGCACTCGCGCTGCTTGTTCTTGTAACCGTGGGCCTCGTCGACGATCAGATAGTCACACCCGGTCTGCTCGAAGTACAGGCCGGTGTCCTTGCTGCGTTTGCCCGTGGTGAGCGCCTTGATGCGCTTTTCCAGCCGCGCCTTGGCCTGCTCGATCCGCTTGACTGTCGAGCGTTCCTGCGCGCCACCGGACTCCAACTGGTGCTGCAACTCCGACAGTTGCGCACGCATGTAGTTGGTCTGGCGGTCGGGGTGGGTCGGGATCAACTCGAACACCGACGACGGCACGATCACCATGTCCCACTCCGACGTCGCGCTCTGCGACACCAACAGTCGCCGCGCCTCGGGGTCCATGCTCTTGCGGCCGGCCAGCACGTTCGCCGCGGGATACCACTGCTTGGCTTCGCGGGCGACCTGCTCGATCAGGTGCGTGGGCACCACAATCCACGGCTGTTTCACCAGTCCGCGGCGTTTAAGTTCCATCGCGGACATGAACATGGTGCCGGTCTTGCCCGCCCCGACGACATGGTCGAGGAGCACGGTCGGTTCTGCCAGCGCCCGGGCCACGGCGTTGCGCTGATAGGGGTGCGGGTCGAACTCCGCTGACACTCCGGGCAGCGACAGGTGGGTGCCGTCGTACTTGCCGGCGACGAAGGCGTTGAATCGGTCGTTGTAGGTCCGCACGAGGCGTTCGGTGCGGTCCTGGTCCGACCACACCCACTGCGCGAACTCGTCGGCGATCTTGCTCATCTGCACTTGGGCCATGAGTGTGGCTTGGGCGTCGATGACGGGTGCGCCTTGCTCGACGTCGGCGGTGGAGTTGTTGATGACCACCGATTCCTGGTTGAGCAGCGACTCGAACAGCTCACCGGCGGTGCGTGATTTGCGGTCCTCTTCGTTCGGCGCGCCGAACTCGGTGTAGAACTTGTCCACATCGACGGTGCCCAACGCTGAGTTGACTGTCCACTGACCGGCGCCGCGCTCGACGCGGGTGCGCCCGCCACCGAGGACCTCGGTGGTGAAGCGGGCGTAGTCGGTCTTCTCGACCCAGTTCACTCCCGGTTTGACCACGCCGATCTCGTTGGGCGCCAGGTCGCGGGGGATGACCTCGGCCAGTGCGTCGACCGACTCGGCGAGGTCGCGGCGGACCTGATCGCTGGTCGCTTCGCCGAGCAGCGTCTTCGCGGCGGCGTACTTCTCGCGCACGTTGCCCGACAGGAACTCCGCGGCCGGCAACAGATCGTCGGAGCCGTCCACGGCGGCGAAGACGTGCCCACGCAATTGCTCGCGGGCGGCGGTGCGGTCGACGTCGAGCAGCTGCGCGACCCGGCCCAGATCGACGCGGCCGCTCTCGCCCAAGCTGATCGCGACCGCGTCCTGGGGTGTTTCGGCCCGCTCGACCCGCGACGGTGGGGAGTAGACGTCGCGGTGGAACAGAGCGGCCTTGCGGGCGGTCTGGGTGTCCTCGTTGAAGATCTCGATCGCCATCAGCGTGGCGGCCATCGGATCGTCGCGCAGCTTCTGCATGTGGTTGCGGCGGTACTGCACTGCGGTGGGCTGGTCGGCCTCGTCGGCGATGCGGTCGGCTTCCTCCGGTGGCAACAGACCCGGGTATGGGTCCATGATCGGTTTTCCGTTGTCGCCGAGGATCGGTTCGCCGTCGGAGTCGAGGCGGCGGGTGCCGTTCTTCATCCGCCACTTCTGCTCCAACTTGACCATGCGTTCGGCCACTTCGGCGTCGGTGCGTTCGCGCCCGCCCTGTTCGGCGAATCGGTTGATCGGGCCGTAGCGGCGCAGATACGTGTCGTAGGAGGTGTTGAGCGCTGCGCGTAGATCGTTGCGCACCGCCATGTCCGCGCCGCCGGTCTGGCTGCCGATGACCGCCACGGTCAGGTCGCGTAGCTCCAGCAGATGTCGGGTCTCGGCCACGCGAGACTTCGGCACTTTCACCGGTTCCCACGTCGGCTGTCCGCCGTCGACGGCGGCGAGGTAGCTCTCGAACTCTCGGCGCTCGTCGTTCCAACGGACTGTGCCCTGGATCGGGACACCGGCGTAGAGCTCGGTCGCATCGGCCAGGCCGTCGCGGAACACTGCCTCTTCCTGCTCGGCGTGTGAGGTCACGATCGGGGAGTGGGCCAGTCCGTCGCGGCGGGCCCCGGCGACGATGTCGTCGAGGATCGTGCGCACGTGAGCGGGGATGCTGGCGTGCGCGTCGTCGGCGGCCACGGTCAGCGAATCGTCGCGGTACAGGCCGCGCGAGAGCTGCATCTGTCCGGCGACCCGGTCGGGGTGGTCAGCGAAGTAGGAGTTGACTGCGATCGCTTTGTGGTCGCCGTCGCGGTCGGGCAGGTCCAGCATGCGGGTCTGCACCCAGTCGGGTTCGGCGTTGACCGGTAGCGGTGTCTCGCGGCGCCGGAAGATCAGTAGATCGGTGGTGACGTCGGTGCCGGCCACCTCGCGGAAGGTGCTGCTGGGCAGGCGTACCGCGCCGACAAGGTCGGCGAGCTCGGCCATCTCGCGGCGCGCATCGACCCCGGCAGAGCCGACGGCGTCCATCGTCGAGTGAGTCGTGATCCCCATGACCCATCCGCCCGGGGCGGTCAGGTGCAGCGACTTGATCAGGAAGTGGTTGTGCAGGTTGTACCGGTAGTCGGGGTTGTAGACCGGGTCATGCACCGCGGTCTTGGCGAACGGCACGTTGCCGATCGTCGCCGCGAACGCGCCCTGGGGGACCGTGGTCGTCTCGAATCCCTCGAGGCGGACCTGGGCCTGCGGGTTGAGCAGGTGCGCGATCTGGGCGGTCATCGGGTCTTTCTCGACACCGACCATCACCGCATCCTCGGGCGCCATTGCCATGAATGTGCCCGACCCGCATCCCGGTTCCAGGACCCGGCCACCCTCAAACCCGGCGTCACGCAACGTATCCCACATCGCCGACACCAACCGCGGGTCGGTGTAGTGGGCGTTGAGCGTTGAGCGACGCGCCGAATCGTAGTCCTCGGCGTTGAGTAGTTCGCGCAGCTGGGTGCGCTCGGCCGCCCAGTCCGCCTTGTTCGGATCGAAGATGTCCGGGGCCGCGCCCCATCCCGACCACTGCGAGAGCACCTGCTGTTCTGCTGGTGTCGCAGCACGATTGGCGTCGCGGCATGCCACCGCGATCTGCGCGGCGGCGATGTTCGCCCGCGCCCGGGCCTTTGCTCCCGAGGGCACCAAGATCGTTCCGGGGTGCTCGAACCGCACCGCCGGCGGTGAAACATCGTCGGCGGCAACCTCCTGGGGCGCACCCAGCGATGATTCCGCCTCGACGACCGTGACGCCGCGGTCAGCGGCGACCGATTCGACGTCGGCAGCGTTCTGGGCGGCGGCGGGCTCCGGATCGGTGGGGCTGTCGAGTGACGGGGCCTGCACGGCGACCATGCTGCCGTCGGGACGCTGCGCGAGCTCGACCCGTGTCCGAGACCACTGCGACAGCGGCACACCTTGTTCGGTCTGGTCGACCGTCGGCAGTCGGGCCGGGTCTGCCGGCGGGAGGGGAGTGCCACCGGGATCGACGGCAGCGGGATCGGTCGGCTGGCGGAAATCCTCTGTCGCGGAGTCGAAAAGGCTTAGCTGAGACTCTTCGCGAGGTCGGCCTCGACGGCGGCCTCGACTTCGCGTGCTGCTGGATCTTCCAGCTGGGTCGGCAGGACCAGTCCGTCGATCGAGCGTGCCTCGATCAGGCTGGCTGCTCGGACCACCCACGCGGGCGGCTTGTCCGCCCACAGCTTCTCGGCCAACTGATCGGAGTCCCGACTCGCTTCCACCCACAGATTCTCGTGCATCCACTGATGCACCGCGCTGCCCGGCCGCGGCGTCGCCGGCTGATTCTCGGCCGGAGTCTCGTCCTGCGGATCCGGATCGGTCAGCGCCTCCTGGAGTTGGGCGCTGAGGACCTCGTTCGCGATCATCCGGGCCTGATTCTGCAACCGGCGCTGGTCCTCGAACTCCGGGTCCTGCCCCGGGTTCGCGTCCCGCCATTGCTCGATCAGTAGCTGCGCCTGGGTCTCGATCATGTCGGCCAGCTGCGTCCGCAACCTGTCCAACCGATCCTGAATCTCGCTGTCCGACAACGCCGGACTCTGCTCCCGCAGCTGATCCCTCAGCACGTCCACCGCGCTCATCAGACTCTCCCTCGTCGTCGAACAGGTCGAATAGGCCCCCGGTAATCGCCGGGCCGTCCTTGTCGGCAGCCATGCTCCGCTGTCACCTTCCAGTCGTCGCCTACCTCGAGAGACGTCGACCAGTGAGATGCCCTGCGACCCCCGAACGGTTCCCCGAAACCACCCTGCACATGGTGCTGCTGTGACCTCGGTTTCACCCTCAGGATTGCATGACTGTCCGTGAGCGCAGTGTAGAGACGCCACCAACAAACCGTCAATAGGCTATTGACACCGGCTGGTAGCGTGGTCCTCGTGCCCATCTCGACCACACCTGTGCGGGCGGTGCCCGTTGCAGCTCTCGACCGGTGGGTTCTGACCTGGAACGACGGACAGGACGAATCACCGCCGCTGCGTTTGCGTTCGGTTCCGGCCTACCTGGAAACGACCTTCGGTGGGCGGGTCACGGTCGAGTGGCCGGCCGAGATCAGCGACATGCTCGCGCGAGTGGACAATGCCGATCGGGCAGCCGAGCGCGCCCAGAACCATGCACAGGCTGTGCGGCGCGAAGTCGCCCACACCTTGCTCGACCGTGCGGTCGCCGAGAGTTTCGGTGATGTCGCCGCGATCCTCGGAGTCAGTCGCCAGCGCATTCATCAACTGTTGTCGCCGCGGCCCCTACCAGCCGATGGGGTTGCGAGCGAAGACAACAGCGGCACCACCGTCAGTGATGCCGCTCCATCCGATCACGGCTGACCGCTCAATGAGTCGGCCGCGCGCTTGGCCATCGCGACCGCCTCAGCAATCACCTCGGCTTCGGTGAACTCACCGCACGCGTCGCGGGTCAGAAACTCGATGTCCTCTCGTTGCGGGTCCCACCCCTCGAGGACGTTGTTGTCGATCGCCTGCACGACACCGCGGACCTGAGTGTCGGTGAGGCCGGCGAACAAATCCGGCCAGCGGGTGATCCACCGGGAGTCAATCATCGCCACAACTCGCTAGGTGGCGGCGGTGAGGATCGCCGTGAACACGAGCGCGAGGACAGCGATACCGATCGCGGCTCCCATCAGACCTCGCGCGTCACGCCCGGTTCGATGCAGAAGATACCCCCCTATCGCACACACCAGCGCGAGGAGCATGAGCAGGAGCGCAACTGAAACTTTCAGCGTCGTCATGATTGACCTTCTGTACCAGCGGGGTGTGTCAGAACAGGGCGATTTGGTCGCGGGCGGCGAGCTCGGCGGCGCGTTGGTGTGCCTGCTCCGCGGCGCGCCGGACAGTGACCTCGGGCAGGGCGAGGTCGTGGGCGATGTCGCCCCAGCTGCGGCCATGCTCGCGCATGTCGGCGGCGAGGTCGCCGACTTCGCGGTCCTGGGCGTCGGGGTCGTCGTCAGTCGTCACGGCGTGTCTTTTCCGTTGTCGAAGCCGAGGTCGCGAAGGTGTTGAACTTCGGGGATGCGAACCCGCGCAATGAAGAAGCATTGGACCGCTCCTGCAACGAGCACCACCGCGCCACACACCCACGTCGAGGTATTTCCGTTGTTGAGGGCCACTGCGGTGGCACCGCAGACGACGGTGATCGCGGCCAAGGCCATCGCGACCCGTTGGAGTTGCCGGGCACGGGCGACAGCGGCCGCGGCGCTCTCGCGGTGGCGAGGCCGGAAGTGGTCAACGCGCTGCCGCGGGATTACTGAGGCGAGGATCGCGACTGCCCCGATCACAATGAGGATGGTGGCTGTCAACTCCATAGGTGTTCTCTCTCCTTCTGCGGTGGGCAGTACGTCAGATACGAGCAAGGGCGTCGCGGATGGCCAGCCACCGGGTTTCGGCGGTCTGCTGGTGGCCGGTGAGGGCGGCCCAGTGGCCGGCAAGTTCAGCGGTGGGGCGCTCGGCGGTCACTTGGGTCATGCGGGCCAGTAGTGCGCGGTAGCCGCGGCGGTACCAGCCGTCGACGAGGGCGGCGGCCAGATAGGGCAGATCGGCACTGTCGGCGACGGGGCGGCCGTGCCGCGGGGAAGCGATCTCGAGCATGACGCTGCGAGTGCGGGTGGTCAGTCCTCGATCGGCAAAGCGCGCATTGACCAGAACAGGTGTCGCGGGGCTGCCTTCGTCGAGCAACGTCACCACGGTGTCGAATACGTCCTGATGCACCGCACTGAGGCAGATCACACTGCCAGCGGGCAGCACGGCGCTTGTGGTGCCGGCGTCACGGTCGGCGCGAGACCCGATCAACGCCTCGACGACCTGGCGGGCTCGGGCCGGCGGCGCCCACAACAATGCCGTGAGCATGTCCAGCTCCAGGGCGAGAGTGTTGTCGAACTCGGCGGCATCCTCACCGACAGCACCGGTGAGGGTGAGGTCGTCACCGCTGGCAACAGTCTCCAGCTCGGGCAACGGTTCGATCGCGGTGGCCGGCGGTTGCGGCACATCAGAGGGTGCGACCTCGGGTTTGTCGGCCATGGCGATCACCTGCTGTCTCCTTGTCGTGTCGGTGGTTAGGCGACGTCGCTGCGGACGCCGGTGAGGTCTTCGTGTGCCCACCGTTCGCATTGGGCGGCCAGCTCGGCGAGCTCGTCGCCGTAGCGGGGATCGCCCTCGGCGTAAGCGCGTTCGGATCTGGCCCAGTAGGCCACGGCACGCTGCGCGTAGTCGGTGGTTCCCATCGTCCCGGTTCCTTTCCAGGTCATGCGGCCGCGGAGTTGAGTGCCTTGATCCGATCCGGACGGAAACCCGACCAGTGGGCGTCGCCGGCGACCACAACAGGGGCCTGCAAGTAGCCCAGGCTCATCACGTAGTCGCGAGCGGCCTCGTCGGTGCTGATGTCGACCACCCGATAGTCGAGTCCCTGCTTGTCGAGAGCCTTGTAGGTGGCGTGGCACTGCACGCACGCGGGTTTGGTGTAGACGGTGATCGTGTTCTCGCTCATGGTGGGCTCTCTTCTCTGGTGTCGTCGCGAGGGGTTTACTCTGACTTTAATTGTATCGCGGATTACGTTGTGGTGCAACAGCTTTGGCCTGTTCAAAGCGTGTTCTTAGGGTGTCTGGTGGTGGTGCTTTTCCTGATACCTGCCGCCCATTCGCCCGGGCGGGGTGGGTCAATGGAGTGCAGGGGAGAACTCGCCGCGAAATAAGTGGCGCCGAGCGGGAGCGAGGCAGAGCGCGTGGCGAGTTGTTGCCGGAGCGCAGTTGACGCGGTCCGGTTGGGCGCCATGACAATTCGGCAGGCCAGGCAAAGCCCCGGGAGGTGAGGCTCGCTCACAGCGGCCGGTGGGTCAGTGTCGTTTGGGCGGTGGCACTTTCACGCCGGGCCGAGGACAGAGGGGAGAGGGCTGCATGGCGGGGGCCTGCCGCTCTCCCCTCCGATCCTGTGAGAGCGAACTGTTGTTGTGTAGCAACGCAGGTTCGCGCCCGTCACGCTAACAACCCCTGGGTGTGTTGTGCGTGATTGGGTGCCGAAGTGCCATTCGGGATGCCGGGAGCCGCGGTAGCTGGGCAGGGCGCGTAGCGCCTGCGGTGTTTCGGGCTCGATGCCCGAAGCGCCGGACCCGCCCCGCTGTCGCGGGGTCGGTCCGGTTGCTGGGCTACGCCGTTGCCACGTCCCCGGAGTTCTCGGTGGCGGCGTCGGCGGGGCGGTGGCCTTGGAGTTCGGGGTAGGGCACGGTGTGGCGGATCAGGCGGCCACCGTAGGGTGCCGGCGTCTCGATGCTGACGGTCTTGGCGTTGGTGCGCAGGACTGGCGTCCAGCCGTGGTGGCGGATTTTCACCAGGTCGCCGGTGTTGATGGTGTCGGGGCTGTAGTCGCCGGCGGTGCCGGCGGCGATCTGGGCGGTGCGGATGCCTTGCCAGTAGGTGATGTTCGCGGCGCGTTCGGCCATGCGGGCGATAATGCGTTCGCGGTACTCGCCGGTCGCGGCGGTGGTCTTCTCGGTGTGTTTGACGCCTCTGCCGTCGGTGAACAGCGTTCGGGTGTGTCCGTCGAGGGTGCGTTGATCGGCGCGCTGCTCGGCTTCGAGTTTGCGGATCCGGTTGGCGACCGTGGTCGGGCTGTAGCGGTGGGCGGTGGTGTGCGTGGCGGTCTCGGCTCTGCGCGCGGCATGGGTGCTGGCCTGCTCGGCGGCGACAGCTTGGCCGAGTGCGTTGTGGGCGCGGTCGATGGCGCGGCGGTGCCGGCCCTCGCTGTGATGCCCAACCTTGACCGGCTCCCCTCCGGGGGGCAGTGCGGCCGTTGCGCGCTGCTCAGCGGTCCACGCGGCCTCGGCGTCGGCGGCGCGGCGGTCGGCCTTGTTCTCGAGTGCGGCGACCCGGTCGGCCTGGCGGGCGGCGCGGTCGGCCTCGGCTAGGGCGGGGTCGCGGTGGGTGCGGTCGATGGCGACGGTGACGGTGTGGCCGGCCTCCTCGAGGGCGCGGGCCGCGCGGGTGATCTTGTGCTCGTTGGGTTGGCGGTCGCGGCTGGACTGGATCCCCATCATGCCCAGGGAGCGGAACCAGCGAAACCCGTTCGCGCGCAGTATCTCGTAGGTGCCGTCTCCTCGGATCATGCCGTCGGCGAGGGTGCCGTCGGCGGCGGTGTGGGTGATGTCGATGGTGGTCATGGGGTGCCTTTCCGGGCTGTGTGGTGGATGGGTGACGAGGGTTGGTTAGTGGGCGTGGTGGGGGCGGTGGCGGTCGATGTCGGGCCAGCGGCCGGGGATCAGTCCCTCGGTGATGTCGCCGGGTTGGCTGGCGTCGGTGGCGGCGCGGGCGAAGATCTCCCACAGCTGCGGGCCGGGGTGGCGGTGGTCGGCGCGGGCGTGGGCGATGACGGTTTGCTGCCAGCTCATCCAGGCGCCGGCGGGGCCGTGCAGTGCCGGTGTGAGGTGGCGGTTGGTGGCGGCGGCGGCTCGTCGTGCTGCGGCACAGACGGCGGGGTAGGTCGCGACGATCGTTCGTTCGCGGCGGGGGTGGTGCTCGGTGAGGGTGTCGAGGGTCCAGGCGAGGAGGTCGACGTCGAGGAGCATGCGGTGACCGGTGCGGCGGCGGGTGTCGGCGGCGAGGTTCGCGGCGGTCCAGAGGAAGCCGGCTCGGGTGGCGACGTAGTCGGCGGGCACGACTGCGGGGCTGTAGGTGTCGGGTGAGGTGAGGGTGGTGGTCATGGCGTGTGCTCCTTGGGTGTCGGGTCGGTCAGTGGGTGTGGAGGTCGCGGCGGGCGGCGGCGCGGTCCTGGCGGTTGGCTTGGCGCTTGGCGGCGCGGATGAGGTGGCGGTTCTGGTGGGCGCGGCTGGCGCGGGTGAAGACGTCGCGCTGGGTGCCGTTGCGGGTCTGGCGGGCCATCGGGGTTCCTCTCTGCGGGCGGCTGGTTTGTTTGACACCTGCCATCTCGTCGCCGGCGGGAGGTCGGTGCAAGGGTGTTCACAGCGACAAAAGTTGTCCGGGGCGCAGCCCTGAAACCCGTAGGGCGGGCCAGTTTTTCGCGGCCCTTGTCGCCGGGCCGACCAGAGGTACGAGAATGGAAGGGGGCAACAAACCCCCGTCGTGTCCGGCGCAGCCGGACACAGATACCGAGTCCGGCCGAAGGCCGGTCCGCGTAGGTCGCCGGGCGCCAGCTCGGCGCAACAGGGCTGTTCGGCGTAGCCGTTCGGCTGTGGTGGCCGTTACCGTGGTGGGTATGTCTGAGGTGGAGCGCGCGTTGGCTGATCTGTGGGTGCCGCTGGTGTCTGAGGTGGAAGCGGTCGCCGAGGGCCGGGCGGTGTCGGGTCCTGACGCGCCGCGAACCGATCTGTGGTGGCGGCAGGCGATGCCGCCGGGGGTGGAGGCTCAGATCCTCTGACCTGAGCCTCCGACCCACCGCGCTACACGTCGTTGGGGGTGGGGAAGTGCCCGCCGAACAGTTCGTCGACGGTCTCGGCGGCGGGGATCATGCCGGCCAGGCGGTCGGGGTGCGTCCCTGCCTGTAGCGACTGGTTGAGCAGCTTCGCGAGGCTGGGCAGCACGTCGGTTTCGGCGATGTGGTCGAAGATGATTCCGGCCATAGCGCCGTTGCCGCTGATGTAGTGGCAGGCGGCGGCGAGGGTGAGCACGTTCGCACGGTCCCGGCCTCGGAGCGGGCGGGCGAGTTCGGTGAACACTGCGGCGGCAGAGCGCGGGTCGTAGGCGGCGGTGCGCAGAAACGCATCCCGATAGACGGGGTGCCCGCCGATCATGGCGGCGACCTGGGCGGACAACTCACGCGGCACCTCGGTGGGCCAGTGCACCATGGCCGACACGACGGCCTTGGCGGCAAGGTCGGGTTGCAGCTCGACGCCGTCGGTGGTGATGGGCTCGGTGGTGGCCAGGGTGTCGCGCACGGCGTCGCGGGTCGCGACGATGGGTGCCCCTGCGGCTACTCGGGCGGCGCTGGCGAAGCTGTCGCGGTAGTCGCCGCTGACGCCCATCTCCCCGGCGATCAGGTCGTGGTAGACGGCGGGCTGGTCACAACGGGCGATAAGGATACGGTGGTCGGTCTCGATGCCGTAGCGAACGAGGGTGTCGCCCATCGTGCCGGCCGCTGCGTCTGCAACCTCGATGTTCTCGGAGATCGCGACGACGGAGGCAGAGGGGATGTTGTTGGTGCGCAGAGCTTCGGCGATGATCCCGGCAGCAACGGCGGTCTCGGCAATATTGTGGCGGGCGGTGACAGCCAGCTCGGCGCCGATGACGACGATCGACTCGGCGGGGACGAATCCGAGCAGGCCGGGGATCGCGGCGATGAGGGCTTCGGTGGTGAGTGTGCGGTGCATGGTCGCTCCTTTGAGTGTGCGGGATCGCTTTGCTACCGGAGGACTCTGACTGGAGGTCACCGACACCAAGGAGGGAAGCGACATTGTTTTCGGGGCGCTTGCGCCCTGCAACCGCTTGCGGCGAAAAGAATTTCGCGCCTTGGTGGCGGGGGCTGGAAGTCATAGGCTCGGAGGTGCAAAGCGATCCGGGACCACGCTTTTCACAGCGCGGCGTAGCCGCTTCCGATCAGGTGTCGGCGTAGCCGGCAGTCTCGTGCCGTACTGCCGTACAGCCAGCAGTGAGGCTCGACGCGACCACACCGGACGCACGGGGCAGTCGGGGATCTCAATGCGAGAACGCAACATCGACCCCGGCTAGGACAAGCTAAGCGCTCGGTTCACGGGGAGGGTGGTAAGACGCTGCGAATGGGTTAGATACGTCTCGCCCTCAGGGTTTGATGCAGCCTTGCTGTCTCGGGCAACACCAGATGCAGGCGCGGTTACGGCCTTCTAGTCGGCTTGAAGGAATCGAGTAATCAGGTCTGACGAGGCTCAAGAAAGTTCCCCAGGTGTGCTCACTGAAATTCCCCACCCGTGGGCGGTTTCTACTGTAGCGACCTTCTGGTGGGTGCGGTGGCGGTGCGCTGGCTGTGGGTGCGGGCGTGATGGTCACGAAGCCGGTAGGAGTCGCCGTCGAGTTTGAGCACGACGGAGCGATGCAGCAGCCGGTCGAGCATGGCTGCGGCGACGGTGGTGTCACCGAGCACTTCGCCCCATTCGGCGACGGACCTGTTGGTGGTGATGACGATGGATGTTTTCAAATATCGTTGCGCCACAACCTGAAACAAGGCTGAAGCGGCTTCGGCCGGCAATGGGAGGTAGCCGAGCTCGTCGATGACGAGCAAGGTGGGTCCGGCGAAGAATCGCATGCAGGTGGCCCAACGTCCTTCGATCGCGGCTTTGTGGCAGCGTGCGGCCAGGTCGGCGGCGGTGGTCACATAGGTGCGATAGCCGGCGTGGACCGCGGCGTTCGCAAGCCCGACCGCCAGATGCGTCTTGCCCGTACCCGGCGGGCCGATGAGCAGCACGTTCGTCGACGATTCGAGGTAGGCACACGTCCCGAGTTCGCGGATCAGCGCCCGGTCCACGCCGGGCGCGGCGTCGTAGTCGAAGCCGTCCAACGTGGCCGGGGTGGGCAGGCACGCGAACCGCAACCGCCCGGCAAGCCGTCGGGCTTCGGTGGCATCGACCTCGATGCCCAGCAGGTGCTCGAGAGTCTGGGTCATCGACCACTCGTGCTCGCTGGCGGCCGCCAAGACTTGGGGCAGGGCTTCGGCTGCGGCGTCGAGTTTGAGGACGGCGAGATGTCCGCGTAGTTGCTGGTAGACCGAGATCGCTGATTGTGACTGTGGCCCAACACTATTCGAAGAGTCCAGCCCAGCATTGTCGGTGTCGGTGTTGGTGTTGGTGGTCATGGGAGGTGGGTCCTGTTCTGTGCGGCGCGTTCGTACACGCTCATGTCGATGATCGATGCCTGCGGGCCGGTATCGTCGGTGTTGGTTGTGTTGTGGCGCAGTGTGTTTGCGGCGTCTCGGGCGGCCTGGCCGGGTGGGATACGTTCTTTGCGGCGATGCGGCCGACGGCTGCTGGAGGCGCCGGCTTTGGCCAGGGTCTCCAGCGCGACGACATGCCCGTGATCACGCACTTGGGCGCCCGACCCGGGCGTGGCGAGGCGGTGCCGCGCGATCACGATGCCCGAATCGGTGGCGATGTCGATGTGTCCGTCCCCGAGCCGCTCGCTCACGGTGACTTCACTCATCGCCACCTCCGGCGGCACCGAGTACTGGTTGCCGCGCCACGCCACCAGCGCCTGGCGCGATACCGTGCGCATCTCGGTGAGCGTGGCCGGATACGGAGCCGCTGGTGGGGCGCTGAGCGGTTCGCGAGCGGCCACCGTGATCACACTCGCCCGACCATCAGAGGTCGGGCGCATCCGTGCATCCGAGCGGGTGCGGCAGAAGGTGTCGCAGCTGGTTTGCGCTTGTTCGGGTGTCGTCTCGTCGGGAAGGGTGCGCCACCAGCGTTGTGCAGCAGTGTGATTGGACTTCTCCACCACACCCTTGCGATTGCCTCTGCGAGGTGGGCACACATCGACCGAGACCCCGTAATACTTGGCCACGCCAGCGAACTCGGCGGTCAACGCGCCGGTCGACGGGTGGCAAACCGTCGCCATCCGGTCAAATCGCCACGACTTGGTGACCCCGCCGAGTCGGCGGGTGATGCGGTCGATCCCGGCGATCACCTGCGGGCGAGTCATATCCGGCGCCAGGTAGCCCCGCCATTTGCCGGAATGCGCCAACGACCCGACAAGCAGGAATGCTGTTGAACCCCAACCCCATTCGTCCGGCGGGTTCGGTAACTCCACCCAATCCCATTGCGTCTCCTCACCCGGCGGATGCTCGATGACCGCGTTCGCCCGCTCCGTCACCAGGGCGCACGCCTCACATGTCGGACGCAGGCCACGTTGCCGGATCTGGCGGGTCAATGTCGGATAGGACTGGGTGTAGCCGAGGTCCTCGAGTTCGTCGCACAACGTCCGTGACCACAGATGTGGGTCCTCAACCAGACGCGCGGTGACGTAGGCCAGGAACGGCTCGAACGGATCCGCCGCCGACTTCTTACGCTCGCCCGGGCTGCGCTCACCGTTGAGGTAGGCGCGAATGGTTTTCCTGTCGTGCCCGGTGTGGCGGGCGATCGCCGAGATCGTCCACCCCCGTTTGTGTAGTGCATGTACTTCCACATCGTTCTCCCGTGTCAACATGAAAGCGGGCCTCCCGAGATAGTTGGTGAGTGGTCAGAGACCATCAGCATCACGGGAGGCCCGCCTACTCTGGCGGTGCCACACGGGTGGGGAATTCAGATGAGCATCACTGGGGAATTTCGATGAGCGCCGTCAGGTCTGTGGCGGCGTCCGGGTCTCCGTGGTTCTGAAAGTGACTTAAATCAACTTTTACGAACACGGCGTTCGCGGTGAAATACGCTGTCTCGCCTACTGTGCCGACCGCTTTGATGGAGAGTGCCCGAGCGGTGTCATCGACGACCGTGGCGACGAGGTGCACGGGTGTGTGCAGTGGCACTGGGTGTCGGTACTCGACGGTGAGTGTTCGAGTGACTGCAGGTGTGCGGGCGATCCACAGGGTGAATCCCATGATGTCGTCGCAGGCTGCTGAGATGGCACCGCCATGGGCTAGGCCGGGTGCTCCTGATTGGCGTTCGTCGAAGGTTAGATCAGCGTAGACGTGGTCGTCATGCCTGTATACCTCGAGCTGGAGTCCGCTGGGGTTGTCGCTGCCACATCCCATACATGATGGCGAGTGCGCTGGTAGCCGCTGATCGAAGCTCATTGGGTGGTCCTCTCTGCGGTCCTCGTTCGGTGTTCGAGCACTCGCAGTTTCGTTCTGTTACCGACGGTATCGTTTGTGCTGTTGGTCTGGAGCGGGAAGTGGGCAAGGGTGGAGATCGCCGATATCGATGATGTGGACCCGAGGCGGGTTCGCTCGCGGGCGCGGTTGTTGGACGCCGCCGCGACCCTGCTCAGCAGCGGTGGGGTCGAAGCGGTCACCGTGGAGGCTGTAACCCGGCTATCTCGCGTAGCCCGCACCACGCTGTATCGACATTTTGAGAGCACCACTGACCTGGTGGCAGCAGCCTTCGAGCGGTTGTTGCCTCAGGTGGACAACCCTGAAACCTCGCAATCGATTCGCGATGACCTGGTCAAATTGATGCAACGCCAGGCTGCCCTCATCGAACAGGCTCCGTTGCAGTTGACCACACTGGCTTGGTTGGCAATGGTTCCCAAGCAACCTGGCGAAGAACCAAACACACTGGCGCCGTTGCGGATGCGCGTAGTCAACCAGTACCGAGAACCCTTCGATCGAGTGTTGACAAGTAGCGCGGCCGCCGCTGAACTCGACGATCCGGACTTGACCATGGCGATCACTCAGCTGGCAGGCCCTCTGGTCTTCGCCAAGCTCACCGGGATTCGCGCGATGGATGTCGCTGATCTCGAGCGCCTCGTCGATGACTTTCTTGCGGCGCACAGGCGGCGCCCGCCTACATAGCCTCACCGCCTTCCACTTTTACGCTACAACTTGTAGCGTAGCGCTACCGATGGTTCCGCTGTGGGCCAGATGAGTTGGTGAGGTACTGCGTATGGTGGTCCATCGTCCCGATGACAAGCGCTTGGCGAGGCGGCCGTTGGTCGAGCGCAGCGAGTACAGCTCCACGTTGGGACGAATCGCGCGGTTCACTTTGACGCACACGTCCCTGGTCATCGGGGTGTGGATAGCTGTCGGGGTGGTGTTGGCGGTGCTGTTTCCTCAGTTGGAGACGGTGGTGCGGCAGCAATCGGTAGATCCGATCCCTGCAGGGGTTCCGTCCTTTCAAGCTCTTGATCAAATGGGTGGCGCTTTCGGGGAAAAGGGCGCTAAGACCACTGTCTTCGTGACCATGGAGAACCCGAATGGGCTTACAGAGGTCACGCGAGAGCGATACGACGCGTTGGTCGTACAGCTCCGTGAAAATTTTGACGATGTGCAATCGGTTCGTGACTTGCTGTCGGATCCGATCACTGCCCGCCAGGCGTTGAGTGAGGATGGCAAGGCCTGGTATTTGCCCGTCGGGGTCTCGGGGACCCTGGGCGGTCCGGCGGCGACTCATGCGGTGGAAACCGTCCGCGAAACCGCACGCCGGGTGTTTGAAGATACTGGTACCGCGGTTCATGTCACCGGACCCGCAGCCACGTTCAGTGATCAGATCGTGAGTGCCGAGAGCGACCTGGTCGTGATCACTTTGGCCACAGTCGCGCTGATCGCCCTGATCTTGCTGGTGGTGTACCGATCGCTGTTCACAGCAGTGGTGCCGTTGCTGGTGATTGGTGTCAGCCTTGGGGTGGGCCGCGGCGTCTTGTCCGCACTAGGTGAGCTCGGAATGCCGGTGTCTCAGTTCACCGTCGCGTTCATGACGGTCATTCTGCTCGGGGCCGGGGTGGACTACTCAGTCTTTTTCATCAGCCGCTATCACGAGCGGTTGCGCCAAGGCGCGCCTACCGCGGATGCTCTTGTGGACGCTACAGCGACGATCGGACGGGTCATCTTGGCCTCGGCGGCGACGGTGGCACTGGCATTCCTGGCTATGGCGTTCGGCGAACTGAGCGTCTTTTCCACCTTGGGTCCGGCCTGCGCGATCGCGATCCTCATCGGGTTCCTCGCCACTGTCACCTTGCTGCCGCCGGTGCTGCAGTGGGCAGCCCGCTTCGGTTGGGGCAACCCCCGACGAGACCTCACGCGCAAGTACTGGAATCGCGTGGCGGTGCTTGTCGTCCGCCGCCCAGTCCCCCTTCTCGCTATAACGATGGTGGGGCTGATCGTGCTGAGCATGATCGCGATGGGTATCCGCATCACCTATGACGACCGACAGGGCCAACCCGCGACGACCGACAGCAACCAGGGATATGCGCTGCTTGACCGCCATTTCCCCACAGATGTGACGGTTGCTGAGTTTCTTGTGGTGGATGCGCCGATCGACCTACGCACCGCCAGCGGACTTGCCGACCTCGAGCAGATGGCTTCGCGGGTATCCCAAATTCCCGGGGTGACTCGCGTCATCGGCGTCACCCGTCCCACCGGTGACAAACTCGAACAGGCCGAGCTGTCGTGGCAGAACGGTCAGATCGGGGACCAGGTGGCAGGCGCCGTCGCAGACGGCCAGCAACGAAAAGGCGACCTCGAGCAGTTGCGCTCCGGTGCCAACCAGCTCGCCGACGGGCTGGCCCAACTCGACACCCAGCTACGCCTCAACCTGACGCCACTCGCCGGTATCCTCACCCAAGCAAGCACCGCCGGTCAACAAATCCAGCAGTACCAACCACTCCTGCGCCAGCTCGCCGCGTCCGCGCCCGCACTCGACCGCGCCTCACAGAACGCCCCACAACTTGCCGCCCTGACCCGCCAAACATCCGCGGCGCTGGCAACAGTGACCTCAATCCTACCCCTCCTCGACTCAGCGCCCTGGTGCGCCCAAGTCCCCCAGTGCGCAAACCTGCGCGCACAGATTCGCGACCTCAACGCCACACTAGGGAGTGGACTGCTCGACCAGATCACCACCCTGTCAACACAACTCGCACAACTAGACACACCCCTCACGACGGTCACCGACCAACTCACCGCAACCGTCAACTCCCTCGACTCCACCCTGAGCACCATCAACAACCAAGACCTGCCCGCTAAGATCACTCAACTCCAAACTGGCGTGAGTCAGCTCGCCGCAGGATCACGACAACTCGCCGACGGCGTGTCCGCGCTGATCGACAGCAACCTTCAGCAACTAGCCGGGATGGCCACCCTAGCCACGCAACTCCAAACCTCCGCCCGCGAAACCGCCGGAACAGACTCCGCGACCGGCTTCTACCTGCCACCTCAAGCCAACGCAGACCGCCGCTTTGTCGATGTCGCTCGCCAATTCGTCTCGCCCGACGGCCATACCGTGCGCTACGCAATACAAACCAGCTTCGACCCCTACAGCACCGAAGCCATACAACTGACCAATACCATCACCGATGTTGCAAACGCCGCCAGACCGAACACCACCCTGGAGGACTCCCACATCGCAATCGCCGGATTCCCCGCCATCAACGCCGACCTGCAACGCCTACTCGCCGACGACTTTCGACTCCTGGCACTGGCAACCCTCATCATCGTCGGCCTGATCCTAATCCTTCTCCTCCGAGCACTCATCGCACCGCTGTATCTCCTAGGAACCGTCGTCCTTAACTACACCGCGGCACTGGGCATCGGCGTCCTAATCTTCCAACACATCCTCAAAACCGAGATCGCCTGGCCTGTACCGCTATTGGCTTTCATAGTCCTCGTCGCCGTCGGCGCAGACTACAACATGCTGCTCATCTCTCGCCTACGCGAGGAATCCCAGAACAACATACGAATCGGCGTTCTACGAACCGTCACCAACACCGGATCGGTCATCACCTCGGCCGGCCTCATCTTCGCTGCTAGCATGTTCGGCCTCATGGCTGGCTCGATCTCCATCATGACCCAAGTTGGACTGATCATCGGTATCGGACTACTGCTCGACACCTTCATAGTGCGCACCATCGTCGTGCCGGCTATCGCGACACTACTGGGCAAAACCAGCTGGTGGCCGAACAACGAAACCGCCCCAGCCAGAACCATTCCGAAACGGAGCAGAAACCAGGTGTAGACCACCTACCGTCACGCAATGGCGGCCGCGCAAAGACCCACCAGCCGCCGAACAAGTGCGATGAGGGCAGGCAAGAGCGAGCGCCTCAAGCGGAGATTGAGCGCTGGTAAAGCGACCAAATTGGTACATCCTCGCCGATGACGCCCACCAGGTGTGGGCACGGCGGCATCGCGCATTGACGCCGAGCAACTACCTGCACTCGTTGCCCAGCTGCGCTCGCGATGGGCGGCACGCGCTCGCGGCTTGCCCTTCGATTAGCCGAATGCGAGCGGCGTCTGAAGTTCTCCGGCTCGGGCGCTGACCTCTAGGCGGCTGTTGGCTCGGACACTGCCGAAACGGAGCCCGGAGACGGACGCCAGGTCCGATTATCGCGGATCAACGCCCACACAACGTCAACGAGCCGTCGAGCGAGTGCGATGAGAGCGTGGATGTGGGAACGCTTCTCGCCCCGTTTGCGCCGGTAAAACTCGCGCGATGGTCCCTCGCGCTGGGAGCTGTTGAGTGCGGCCATGAAGAACACCTTCCGCAGCCCTCGGTGGTAGCGCTGGGGTCTACGCAAGGTGCCGCGCCGGTTTCCGGAGTGGTGCGGTACTGGAGCAAGACCGGCGTAGGCGGCGAGTTTGGCGGCCGAGCCAAACGAGGCGGGATCACCACCGGTGATCGCGACGAGCTCAGCTCCACTTCGGGTTCCGATGCCAGGCACGGATTCGAGAATCGGTGCCAAGCGATGACGATGGAACACCTCAGCTATCTGCTTCTCAACGTCGTTGATCTGGCGCGTGAGCGCGATCAGCGAAGCCGCCGACTGTTGTACCAGCAGTGCCGTGGTTGCCTCGCCAGGCAAAGCGACAGTCTGCGCGGCCGCCGCGGCACGCGCCTTGCTGATCATCTTCGGAATAGTCGGTCGGCGCACGCCGTGACCTCGTAAGTGGTCATAGATCTCCTCGTCGGAGGCCACAGCAATCGCCGACGGTGTCGCGAACCGGGTGAGGAACGCCAGACCGGTCAGTGTCGAGTAATCGAAACACCGTTCCAGGGCAGGGAAAATACGGGTCAGCAGGCCACGTAGGCGGTTGATCCCTCGCGTGCGCTCGGTCACCAGGTCACTGCGGTGCCCGGTCAACAGATCGAGTTCGATCGCGACGTCGTCGGGCACCGAGACTATCGCGAGGTCGCCACGTAGGCGGGCTGTCTGGGCGATCACTACCGCGTCGCGGGCATCGGTCTTGCCCTCGCCCACGAACGCGCTGGTCATGCTGTGCACGACCCGGCCGGGCACATAACGGACGTGCTGGCGCTGGGCAGCCAGCACGCCCCGCAGCAGTGCTGACTCGGGCGCGGTCATGTCGATCGCCCACACCACCGTCTCGACACCAGCGACCCGATCGACCAGCGCCTCAATCGCAGGCTGATCATTGGGGAGCCGCCGAGACCACAGCACCGATCCCGCCTCATCAACCGCGGCGGCGTGGTGCGCGTGTCGACCGACATCTATTCCTACCCAGACTGTTTCGTCCATACTGCCCCTTCCGTATACGTCTGGCTCGTCAGGGTGTTTCGCCGGGCACACCTTTACACAGCGACACGTTCGCGAACACATCTCAATCAGCGGCCGAAACGACCCGTCACGGCCCGGGGTGACCTTCCACGCCAAGCCACCAAGGGCAACGGGTGATTGTCGAGCCACGCCCCGAGCCGCGGACGAGCGTCCGAGGCGACCGCCCCGGACGTACTCCAACGTAAAGGTGATTGTGCGGGAGCGACGCGGGTCCGGGAGGGCTTGGTGTCGCGGCAGCACTGAGCATCGCGAAACAAGATTGGAACCTCTACCGCGAGATTCGAGATAGGATCTAGGAATCTTGCCTTGTGCGGCGACGGGGAGGACCTGAGTTAATGGCGCTTGATGTTTCGTGCGTATCGGAAGAAGTTCCATGGAGTATCATTACTTCTGCGGCAACCAATTCATCTCTTGCAGCCGTTCTCGCCGGCCTTCTGATCGCGACAATCGCAGTATTGTATGTGGAAAACAAATATGAAGGACACACAATAGCCCTATTCTCGGCGGGTGTTGTTGTGCTAGCCCTAGACAGTTATCTATTTAGTCATCTTACGGGCATCAAGCCGTACGGTACGTCTGACGAACGGATAGCAGCGGCGTGTGAGCGTGCGTGGTTACAGGCCGCACCTGCGAGTGGAATGTTGGCTGTAGGCGCTGTGGCTTTGACTTGCGGATTGGCCTGGATGATGGCCTCCTACGTCGTGAAGTGGGCTAACGACCCCTCCATGAATCTGAACGATCCGTTCTTGGCTCAATTGGGAACACGGCTCGTCCGGTTTGTGATCTTCATCGTCACGCTACTTCTGGCATCGACGAGCGTGCAGAGCCTCGGTGTTGTGTGGCCCTCCCTGCCGACAGCGGTTGCGGTCGTCATCGGGATTGTCGATGTGTCGGTCGTAGTGGGATTTTCTTTCTTCTATTCGATCCGGCCAAGACGCGACCTTTCTGCTGCGATTCAGCACTCCAACTTATCGACTAGCCCTCCGGTGACGCTTGATATAACGACTAGGTATCTGCGTAAGTCGACACTCCACGCCGCCCTATTTGCACTACTTGGTCCATTCTTTGCTGGCTCCCTCGCACTTTATACGGATTGGCTGACGTGGGACTGGGCAGGAGGGTTGTCAGTTCTGGTAGTCGGTCTTTTTTATCCCGGGTACATTTCGGTGCTGATGAGTCGGGCGTTACCTTCGATCTGATCGGCTCGGTCTGCGTACTTCACGTCTGCTGGCGGTATTACTCAATGCCGTGCCACGTAGAGAACACCGCACGAACTCCAAGCCCCCCGGGGGCCCAGGCTCCAGCGGGCGGGCCTGGCCCCCGGCACGGCCGTCAGGCCGTGCCGTAGATGGGGGTGGTGGTGAGGATGAGGCATTCGCGGTTATCGTCGTCGGCGACGATGATGGCGTGGCCGTTGGTGAGTAGTTCGGCGAGTCCGAGCGCCCACTCCGACATTTTGAGGTCGAGCAGGTTGGCGATGTCGATGAGTGCCGGCGGGTTGTCTGGGCTGGCGCTGTCGAGGATGTTGGTGGCTCGGATGATCTCGCGGGCCGCCGGGGTGACGTTGATGTTGGTGATGGTCCAGGCCATGGTGACTCCTTCGATTGGGTTCGCAGGGTTGCGAACGTCGGAGTTGGTGGGACCGGGCGGGGTGGGCTGTCAACCCCGTAGAACCCGTGTGCGCCGGAGGCCAGTTCGGTTGCGAGCGTGGCGAGTACGGGTTACCGGGCTGGTCGGAGCGTGTGGGCGTAGCGTAGTGGAGAACACGCGGCAGCGTGCGGGTGTGGGTTGACAGGTCGGGTCCCGGGTCGGTCACGCTTGGTCGACGTGCGCGCTGCTGTGGTGACCACCGGCCCGAATGGGTGCCGGCGCAGCCGGCAGGACTTCGGTGCGGGTCTTAGCGGCCCGTGCTCGGCCGGGCACGACTTCTGGTGCGGTTGAGACTGGTCCCGCCGCCCGAGGGGTGCTCGGGCGGCGGGTATCGGGGCCGGTTACTGCTTGGTGAGGGTGTAGCCGAGGGTGTCGGCGAGCATGGCTAGCAGTTGGCGGCCGTCGGGGAGGTGGGCTGCGGCCATGCGGGCTGCGACCCGTTCGCATTCGGCCTGGTCGGCGCATTCGCAGTTCTCGCCCATTGGGTAGTCGAGGTCGGAGTCGAGGCGGTAGCCGTCGAGGGTGCTGGGGTCGATGACCCAGCGGTCGCGGCCCTCGGGGTCGCGCATCAGGTAGACCTTGACCGATTCCTCGATGTAGTGGGCTCGGGGATCGGGGTCGGTGGTGTTGTCCTGGCGGTGGTACTTGAGGTCGGTGTCGTCGATCATGATGTGGTCCTCTCGGTTGTGGTCCGGCCGGTGTGGCGGACGTCGAAGACCTGTGCTGACCGGCGGGGGTGGGCTGTCAACCCCGAAGAGGCAGGCGCGCCGGAAACCACTTTCGTCGTAGGAGCGTAGCGAGTGAAAGTGGTTGGAGCGCACGGGCGTAGCGCAGCGGAGAACGGGCGGTAGCCGCCTGGTGTGGGTTGACAGCTCGGGGGTCCCCGTCGGTCACACTTGGTCGACGTGCGCGCGCAATATGGTGACCACCCACCTGAGTGGGGTTGTTCCTCTGGTGGTCGGTGCGGAGCGCAGCGGAGTCGCCGGCCACCAGGAATGGTGAGGTGCGGCCAGGCCGATCCGTCGAGTAGTCGAGTAGTCGAGTAGTCGAGTAGTCGAGTAGTCGAGTTTGGCACGGTCGGGCTGGGGCCGCCGTGGTGGCGACCCCGGCCCGCTGCCGGTTAGGCGATCCAGTACCCGGGGGTGATCTGGGTTTCGAGGCCGCCGAGCTTGGCGGCGAAGGCGGCGGCGTCGACGAGGATCGGCCAGGGCTCGGTGAGTACTTGCTGCCAGTTGGCCCAGTCGGTGCCGTCGATCGTGGCGGCCAGCGTCGGGTGGCGGTCGGCCGCGATCATCGCGGCGAGCTCGACGGCGGCCTTGCCCCGTCGGGCTGTGGTGTGGCCGGCGGCGATGATGCGGAGGCCGGCTTCGTGGATGGGGTCGGAGACCTCGGGCTGGGTGGCGGCGAGGTCGGCGGCGGCCCAGAGGATGTGGGCGGGGCTGCCTAGTGCCTCGGCGGTGTGGACGGTGTGGGCGATGTAATCCATGAGGAGTCCTCTCGGTTGTGGTCCGGGGCCGGTGTGGCGGACGTCGAAGACCTGTGCTGACCTGCGGGGGTGGGCTGTCAACCCCGAAGAGGCAGGCGCGCCGGAGACCACTTTCGTCGTAGGAGCGTAGCGAGTGAAAGTGGTTGGAGCGCACGGGCGTAGCGCAGCGGAGAACGGGCGGTAGCCGCCTGGTGTGGGTTGACAGCTCGGGGGTCCCCGTCGGTCACACTTGGTCGACGTGCGCGCGCAATTGGTGACCACCCACCTGAGTCGGATCTCTCCCGGGTCGGGGGCGTAGCGCAGCGAAGCCCCTGGGCCGGGACAACGCGGTGCGGCCGCCAGGTCGCTCCGATGAGGCCGGTCAGCCGGCGACTTCGCGGCAGGTCCGGCATTCCCAGCGCTGGTTGATGAGGATGCAAGTCCGACGTTCCTCGCACAGCCAGCAGATCTGTCCACGCTTCTCGGCGTGACCGGCCTGGATGGCGACTCGTTGCTCGGCGGCCGCCGTACGCATCTGCTCCTGGGCGCGGTAGGCCAGGGCGACGTCGCGATCGCGGGCGGATTGGGCGTCGGCGGTCATCGGCTCGCCGCCGGGGTTGTGGCGCAGGAAGGTTCCGAGGTCGCGGCGGCACCGTCCGCAGGGGTGGCCTTGGGTGTCGGTGGGGTTCGCGCACCCGGGGAGGGCGCAGCGGGGGAATAGTTCGCCGGTGATGGTCACGGTGTCGCCTCGAGGGTTCTGGTCTGAGTGGGGGAGGGCAGGCGGTGGGCCGCGACCGTGAAGGGTCGCGGCCCACCGCGTAGTGGGTCTAGTCGAGCGGCACGTCGGCGGCGTCGGTGTCCCCGGCGATGACCTTCTCGACCTCGGAGAGGGTGTAGCCGGTCACCTCGACGAGGAAGTGCAGGTAGTCGGCGCGAGCCGCGACCTGGTTGCTGCCGAGGTAGTGGCTGTCACTGACGTTGCGCCAGGCGTCTTTCCACATGTGCGCTTCGCGGGACGCGAGCGCGATGCCGAGTCCGACGATCTGGGCGCGGTCGGCGGTGGTGGCCTGCTCGATCAGTTCGGCGGGGTCGCCGCCGAGGATCGTCGCCGCGATTTCGGCGGCGTTGCCCTGCATGCTGTTCGCGCCGAACATGTCGTGATGAGCGCGCATCGACGTCGCGATGAACTTCGCGACCATCGGGGCGCTGCCCTTGGGCAGGGTCTTGCGGGCCAGCCACGTGGTCAGCTTCTCGAGCCGCACCTCGCGGGCGGTGAGGCTGGCGGAGTTGAGGACCCGCACGCGGCGGCGTTCCTGCTTCTGGGCCTCCTTCTCGTCGTCGCTGAGGCCGGCGGTGCTGGTGTTGCCGGGGGCGCTGTAGCTGTAGGGACGCTCGGTGAATCCGAGGTCGTCGTTGCGCAGGACGTACCAGGTGGTTTCGACCTCGCGGGTGACGTTGCGGGTGAGGGTGCGCGGGTCACGCAGTCCCTCGGACGGTTCGACATCGTCGTCGAACACGTCGTCGTCGAGCGACCAGTCGATGGTGTCCTCGGCGACCGCGTTGCCCTCGGCGTCGGTCCACGATTCGGTCTCGTCGGCCCAGACGTAGGCCACGCGGTGGTCGACCGGCACCTCCTCGATGGTCGCTGCCTTACCGGCGGCGGTCAGCAGACGGTCAAGCTTGATGGTCTCGTTGCAGAGGGGCTGGCGGGTCACAGCCGCGATCCCCTCGGCGGCGTAGGCGGCGACCTGGGCCAGCAGGGCGGGCCGCTCGTCGGCATCGGCCAGGGCCTTGGCCTGGTACTCGAACCGTCCGGTGCTCGCGGCGTTGAGTAGCCACTGTTGCGCCTCGGGGTCGTGGTCGTAGGCCGCGACGGTCGCGGACTGCTCCAACGTCAGCCCTGCACCCCGCTCGATCAGGTCCAGAGCAGTCGCGGACTTCGCGACCGCCAGGGTGTCGTCGACGTCCTTCTTCTTCGTGCGGGTGGCCTTGGCGATCTTGGTCGCCGACATCCCGGCCAGGGCGAGTTGTTCGATCGCGGCCACGCGATCGCGGGTGCGGAGTCCTTCGCGCTCGAAACTGGCCAGCTGCTCCACGATTCGCTCGATGGTGAGTGCTTTGTCGTCGGCGTCGGTGGCGACTGGGATCACGTACACCGGCACGGTGGCGAGCGCGTTCTTACGCGCCGCCAGCGTGCGGCGCTGCCCGTCGCGCACCCGGACCTCACCGTCGACCTCGACAGCGAGGATCGGCTGACGCACGCCGTCGCGGATCGAGTCCACAAACTCGCCGGTGAGGGTCGCTTCGGCCTCGGTGCGGATGTTGGTGTCGATGACCAGATCGGCCGGGTTGAGGTGGCGCAGCTCGCCCGTCGCAGTGACGGCCTCGTTGGTGGTGTTGCTCGTCATGGGGTTTCTCCCTTACTGTGGTGGTGAAACCCCGGCCAGCCTCTTACTGGCCGGGTTTTCTGTTGTCCGCGTGCCGATTGCGACGCGGAAGCCCTTCTAGAGGTCGCCGAACTCTTCCCAGTGGGCGATCGCGTCGGCGGTGGCGTCGGTGGGGGACAGGTCGTCGTCGTATGCCTCGCGCCAACCGAAATCGGGTAGGTCGCGGTGGCCGAATCCCTCGGTTCGTGTGCGGATGACTCGGTCCACTTCGTACAGCCAGACAGCGAACTCACGGTCACCGTCGGCCTCGGTAAGGCGGTTCGGCTCATGCTCGGCGATCAGGTCGGCGGCGGTGTCGACCTTGGCGGGGTCTTTGGTGGCGATCCAGGCGTTCATGTGGGGTGTCCTTTCGAGGGGTGTGCGGCTAGTTGTGGAATGTGCGGCTCGGGCCGAGTTGGTCGAGTCCGCATCCTTCGCAGGGCCATTGCCCAGGCGGGTCGATGTCGTCGGCGGGCACGAGGTAGCCGGTCTTGGCCATGACGGTCAGGACCCTGGCGGTGCTGTCGGTGCCGAGAGCGGTCAGGTCTGTGTAGGCGACGGCGACCGCGCAGCTGGTGCACAGCTGGTAGGCGGTGGTGGTGGCGCTGGCCATGGTGACCCCTCCCGTTGTGAGTGCTGGTTTGCGTTTGCACTGGCCATCTCTTTGCCGGAGGGAGTGGGCGGCAAGGGTGTTCACAGTGAAAAAGTCATCCGGGGCGCAGCCCTGAAACCCGTAGGGCGGATTAGTTTTTCACGGCCCTTGCTGGCCGCGACTGGAGGTAAGAGAATGCGGCAGGGCAACGCAAACCGACTCAGCCCGAAGGGCTTCACTGTGCGGCGTAGCCGCTCCGATCAGGTGACGGCGCAGCCGGCAGACAGGATCGTGACCCACTGCGGTCGGCGATCTCGCGTCCGGAGCGCGGGCACACCGCCGCACCCGCGGTGATCGCGGGTAGCTCAGATCTTCGCTTCCCCACTAGCCGCCCATTTGGGAGGTCCGGCGACATGACGCCGGACGGGCCTGGTGTCAGGACAGGATGCTGAACAGGTCTGATTCCGCCCCTCGAGGACCGGGCGCCCAGCTCGAACCGTGGGTGCCCGGCCGTCGTCGAGGGGTTATCCGTAGATCACCTCGCCGTAGATGCCGGCTTGGGCGATGACGTCGGCGGCGATGGCGTCGACATCGCCGGCGTCGTTGCTGCGGTTCGCCGCTCGGATGAGGTTCCGTAGGTAGTCGGAGACCGCTACCGAGCCGTCGGCGACGGCGTTGATTCCGCGGGCGATCGTGTCGAGGGTGATCTCGTGTACTGCGTCTTCGAGGTCTTCGATGACGGCGCGTTGGGTGGTGCTCCACCGGTATTCGATGCAGGTCGACCAGTAGCCGATGCCGCCTTCGAGAGCGCAGACGTAGATGTCGGTGAGGAACTGGGTGCGGGCGGCGGTGCGAGTGGTCATGGTGACTCCTTCCGATTGCGCGACCCGGTGTCGCGTCCCACTCTGGGGACACGGTGAGGGTGGCCGGTCAACCCCGCAGAGCGCAGCGTGGGTTGAGGGGGCGGGCCCCCGGCGTGTCACAATGAAAGGACGTGTGACAGAACTACTTTCACCGAATCTTGGTCAGAGAGGTTGGTTCTGTGCGGCGTAGGCCGCTCCGAGTTGTGCACCGAGCTGGTCGGCGATAGCGGCCAGGTACACATTCCCCGCGGCACGGCCGCCCCGTCGCCGACAGTGGGTAAAGCAACGGCGTCGGCACCGCTGAGCTTGCCGTCATGGAGTCAGGTCTGCCGTCAGGGGATGGATTCGATGTCCGGCGGGCCGGAGGGCCGCCGGCGGTTGCTAAGGGCGCGGCGTAGCTCGGCCCAGAATCCGAACAGCCCGAGGATCAAGACGTTGACGACGGTGCAGAAGATCGCCATGAGAGTGATCAGGGTTACGTCGCCGGCCTGGTACTGGCCGGAGGCGATCGTGAGGGCCGCGCCGGTCACAAGGGCGACGGTCGAGGCCGCCGGGAGCGCGGCCGCGAGCAGACGCACCCCTCGGCGACGGTGTGGGTATGCCGAGTTGGCGACAGCCAGGGCGAGGACTCCGGCCAATTGCAAGGCGACGGCGAAATACAGGAAGGACCACACGGCTGACCCCTTTCGTAGGTCGGTGTCGTTCAATTTGGGTCATTGTTGCAGCTGCGGCCGACAGACTGCCGCGTTGAGTTGCCGCTGAACAGCTTCTGCGACCAGCGCCCGAACCGGTGGGATGCGGCGTGCGCCGGCCTCGGCGATGAGTGTGGTGATGCGGTCGAGCAGGTTGTCGCGGTAGGCGTCGGTGATGGTTTTAGTCTACATACGTGTGGGATATAGTCAACACCGTGGAGAGACTTCAGGAGCTGGGCAAGCGTGTGCGCGACGCGCGAACCAGCTGCGGTCAGACGCAGGCCGAGGTGGCCAAAGCTGTTGGCGTGCACCGAACCCACCTGTCGGCGATCGAGGCCGGGCGCGAAAACATCACCATCGGAACGCTCTACCGAATGGCCGATCACTTCGGCATCCCTGCATCGCACCTACTGCCTGACTAATTCAGCCAGACTTGTCGGACCTTCGTGAGAAGTTGGCTGCGAATCGCGGTACTCATCACGCATCGGCGACTGACAGGCCGCACCGCCACCGAAACTGAGACGCCACGATCGCGTGGCCATACCGTGAGAGAGGAATGAACGCATGAATCAAGCGGTAGCGGCCGGATTCGTGTGGCAGATCCTGCTCCTGAGCGGTCTCGTCTATTGGTCGAGATTTGGCTTGGCAGCAGTCATCGACGCCGCAACACAACCTGTTCGGGCGGTGCGCTGGCAGCCGCACCCCGAGCTCGGACCTACACCGCCGCCCGCCCGGTTCAAGTGGATCATCGGACTCGTCGGCGTGGCCACGCTGCCCGTCGGCGTGGTTATCGGTGGCCTCTGCGCGCTCTGGCGGATCACCGCTGGCTCGTGGCCGTCCGCCGGCTTCGTCGGGGCAGGCTGGACACTGGCCGTCCTCGGTTGGCTTATATTGCTGATGGTCGGCGAGATGTCGATCGCCAAAGAGCTCGGGCCAGGCCGCACCATTCGTGCAGCCCTGCACCGCCATCGCCACCGGAGCCTCCTCGGTTCGTGACCGAACAAGCTTACGTCATCAACCGCTGAGAGTCGTTCTCCCCCAGCATCATTCAACTGGTAATGGGACGTGTTGAAGTAGGACGAGTAGCTGGTGCAGCGGCGATAAGTCCGCTCAGCCACTTCGAGGGAATGTAGATTGCAGACCATGCCTACACTGCCGCCAAACAGTCAGAATCTCTTGGTTCGGGTCGCATCGAACGCGCACGACGATGCATGGGCGAACCTCGTTGTGGAAGTCGGCAGATTGTCTGGCGATACCAGCTTCGAGGTCGTCGACGACCCTCAATTCGATGGATTCTCCGCTGATGACCTCGAAGAGCTCTTGGTCGATAGCGACAACACCTACGCCTTCGTAGCCGACGACGAAACGTTCACCCATGACGAGCATCCGCTACTGGCAATCTCAAGCTTCGGCGACACCCTGCGGGTAGTCCCGGCGCTACTGTCTGGCGTGGCAGACAACCTCGCCATTGCCAACCTTTCACTCGCCGACTACCGGAGCGCGGCAGACCGCGATGGCATCTTGCGGACGTTCTAGCACGACTACCTGTTCTAGAGCTAGTCTGCGCCCAAATACGTTGCCTCGCATCTGTTTTTACTCATGCCAGTTAAGTGCCGATAACGTATGTTATGACATTTCAAAAGAGTAATGTTGCAGCAGATGCAGTCGAACCCTCCTCCTTTGCAACGTTCAGATTCTTATCGGTCTGGGCGCCTGACCTGCTCTGATGTGGGTTCAGACGGTCTATTGTGAGTGCGAACGCCGAATCGAAGCTGCAGTTTGCGCAGGGACCTGTCATACGAGCAGGGCTGAGCGACTTGATGATTGACACCGACCCTGCAATAGATGCATGATATGAGCATCTAATGCACCCAGCCTGGAGATGATGCCGCGTGACGGTCGACGACTCTGGGCGCTTGGTGCTGGTGCCGGGCGT
>NZ_LZMP01000016.1:0-88505 GCF_001691435.1 Gordonia sp. UCD-TK1
GCAGGGGGTGGGTCGCTTGCGCTCCTCGCACCTCAGGGAGCAGGGGGTGGTCGCTTGCGCTCCTCGCACCTCAGGGAGCAGGGGGTGGGTCGCTTGCGCTCCTCGCACCTCAGGGATCAATGGTCATGTCGTTCTTCCGGATTGGGGAGGGATCAGCCAGCACCGATCAGCACGGCGGTACCAAGCCAGACGAGCGCGACGACCTTCAGGACCTCGAAGCCGACGTAGACGAGGTGGGCGTGACTTCGAGGTCCGTCGTGTCCGGCGAGCACTGCGTCGGACCGCTTGGTCAGTGCCGGTCGGACGGCCACCAACTGAACGGCGAGCGCGGCAATCGCCACACCGGCGGTGATCGGCACGGCAGCGCCGGACCACGAGCCCCACACAACCGCGATCAGAATGCCGACCGCCCAGACGATCTCAGCCGCATTCAGCGCCCGGAACACCAACCGGCCGATGCCGAGACCGATGGGCAGAGTCACCCCGGGGGCACGGAACTTGAGCGGCGCCTCGATGAACGAGATGGCGAACACCATTCCGAGCCACAAGAAGGTCAGCGCGGTCACCACCGCGCCCGCGGTGCTCATCGGGCGCCGGTCCGGAGCAGTTCCGGTCCGAATGTCTCGTAGTGAATCCGGCTCTCGTCGACGTCGCGACCGACGAAGGCCTCACGCATCGACGACAGGAATCCGGTGGGACCGCAGAGCATGATGTGAGCATCCCTCTCGACGTCGAGGTTGTCGAGGGTCATCTGTCCGATGCGGATCGCGTCCGAGACGACGTGCGGCGAGGCGCTCTCGTACCACTGGATCAGCCGGCCCGACGGGAGCGAGTCGACCAGCGCAGCCAGCATGCCGCGGTGCGGCTGACGATCCCGCGAACGGTCGGCGTGGAGGACGGTCACCGGCCGGGTGTCGCGCTTCTCCGACAGGGCGGTGAGCAGCCCGATCACAGGTGTGCAGCCGATCCCGGCCGAAGCGAGCAGGAGCGGAGCGTCGTCGTCGGGCAGCACCAGGTCACCGAAGGGCGTGCTGACATCGAGGAGGTCACCTTCGAAGACGTGCTCGTGCAAATGCGCCGACACCTCGCCGGCGAGTTTGACACTGAACCGCCATCGCGACTCCGCCGGCGAGCCCGTGAGGCTGTACTGGCGGATCTGCCGGGCGCCGTCGGCCAGGGGGACCTGCAGGGATATGTATTGTCCAGGTCGGAATCTCGGCAGATCACCGTCGACTGCATCGACGGTCAGCGCGATCGTGTCGGGAGAGACCTGCACGCGGTCGGTGACCCGGACCTCACGCCAGACCTGCCCGGGACCGACGTCGGCGGCGGCATACAGTTCGGCTTCCGATGCGATGAGCAGGTCGGCCATGTCCCAGTACAGCTGATCCCAGGCATCCGCGACGTCGGGAGTGACCGCAGCGCCGAGCACTTCGACGATCGCAGCGAAAAGATGCTCGTGCACAACGGCATACTGATCGGCTGTGACCCCGAGTGAGGCATGCTTGTGTGCGATGCGGTCGAGGATGAAACGCTGGCGACGGACGTCGGGCTCGAGCTGGAGACGAGCGAACGCGGCTATCGAACCGGCAAGGGCCTGCGGCTGATCACCCGACTTCTGGTGCGTGCGGTTGAAGAGATTGTCGAGCAGATCGGGATGCGCGGCGAACAGTCCGCGATAGAAGCGCGGGGTGATCTCCGCAAGCGACCCTTCGACGGCGGGAAGCGTGGCGGCGATCGTCGCGCGTTGGGTGTCAGACAGCATGAGAACTCCTTTGTTCATCTGCTCATCGGGTTGGTGCGCAGGAAGAATGTGTGACGGGTCGAGCGCCGCCCCCGCTGGTTGAGCTTGTCGAAACCACCACCGCAGCACGCGGTTACAGCGTCAGGTCGCTGTGGGTGCGGCAGCTTCGGATACCGGTCCGTCCCGCGGCGGCCGGGACGACAGCGACAGCAACACCGCGGTCGTCGGCTCGCGGGCGAGATCGGCGACCGTCTCGGAGTCGAGACTCTCATAGAATGCGGCGACCGCTCGGGCGAGGGACCCCCGGAGCCGGCAGGCGTGGCGCAACGGGCAGGGTTGTGCGCCTTCGCATTCCACGACCTCGCCGTCACCTTCGAGCGAACGGGCGAGCCACCCGACGCGGGCATCGCGGCCGAGTTCGGTGATCGTCAGCCCGCCGGTTCGACCGCGCCGAGCGTGTACGACGCCGAGTTCCGACAGCCTTCCGACGACCTTGGCGACGTGTGTGTATGGGACGGCGAGTTCGCGGGCGAGATCCTTGGTGGTAAGAGCTGTTGCAACAGAGTCATGTTGACCCGAGACGGCCAGCCGCATCACGACCCGGAGGCCGATGTCGGTGAAGCGCGTCAGTTGCATGTCGTAAGTAGAACACAAATTGGCACCTGAGATGCCAATTAAATGAGGTGACGCCGGTCACGCGTGGTGAGCCGGCCGGCTACTAGTCTGCGCCGACGCGGGCCGCGTGTGAGCGGTCCAGGCGTGGCCGTCGTGGTACCGGTCCACGTCCGGATACTGCGGGTCCGGGTACCAGCCACCCATCCCATTCCGTCCGGCGTCGACAGCCGAGTTCTTCGACTTACGGGACACCAGTACGACGATGCCGACGATCCCGGCACCGAGAACCGCCAGCAGCACGAGCAGGACGGCGAGCATCAGGATGATCGACATGCACGTACCGTACCGAGACCGGCGGGCGGCGCCACCGGGCCGACGCTCCGATTCCGTCGAATGACGGACCGCCAATGGGGTCAGTCTCCGACGGTCTTCACCGTCGTGCCCATGCGTCGCGCGCGGCGGATCATGATGGCGGCGTTGTCGATCGCGGCGCATCCCGGGTCGTTGTTGAAGTAGACGTAGACGTCACACGAATCGTCGAAGGACTCCGACAGACGGCGTAACCAACTGTCGATCGCCCGGGTTCCCTAGCTCATCGGTCGTCGRGACGTCCCGTCGTGAAGGCGCAGGTATCCGAAATCGGCTGTGCGCCAAAGAGGGTTGAGGATTCGGTTCTTCCGGTCGGCCCAGCACAGCGCCGCGTTGTGCCGCTCGAGGACCGTCCTTGTCTCGTCGCACCACCAGGACTCGCGCCGGGGTTCGACGGCGACCTGCACCGACGTCGGAAACCTCGCGAGCGTCTCGTCGAGGGCGTCGGGGATGGCGCGGAGAGTGGGCGGCAACTCCGAGGAGCACCGGTCCCAGCCGGCCGTCGAGCCCGGCCGACCGATCGAGGAACCGCTGGACCGGTTCGGCCGGCTCGTTGAGCCGTTTGATGTGCCCCAGATAGCGACTCATCTTCGCGGCCATCCGGAAGTCGGCGGGGACCGTCTCGGCCCAGCGCTCGAACGCCTTCCGCTCGGGCAACCGGTAGAAGGTGTTGTTGACCTCGGCGGTCGGGAACCGCTGCGCGTAGTAGTCCAACCACAACCGTTGCGGGAGCTTCTCGGGATAGAAGGCACCGCGCCAGTCCCGGTACTGCCAGCCGGAGGTACCGATGAACAGCATCGCGCAACTATCCGTTCGGGACGGGGCTACGAATCCCGTCCACGACGAGTACCCGGTATGCGCGTGGGTGTCGACTCACGGCTCGTGGGTACCCGTCGGTGGCACATGCCAATCACCGAGACGGGAGTACACATGACCAAGCTGGCGATCATCTACTACTCGGCCACCGGACACGGCACTGCGATGGCACAGGTGCTGTCGGATGCCGCTGAATCCGCCGGTGCCGAGGTCCGAGTCCGCCACATTGCCGAAACCCGGGACCCGCAGACGTTCGCCGAGAACCCGGCCTGGTCGGCCAACTACGAGGCCACCAAGGACCTACCCGCCGCGACCGGCGACGACATCGTCTGGGCAGACGGCGTCATCTTCGGGAGCCCGACGCGGTTCGGCAGCACGGCTTCGCCGTTCCAGACATACATCGACTCTCTCGGGGGACTGTGGGCCGAGGGCAAGCTCGCCGACAAGGCCTACGCCGCCTACACCTCCAGCAACACCGCCCACGGCGGGCAAGAGACTACCCTCACCGCTCTCTACACATCGCTGATGCACTTCGGCGGCATCCTCGTCCCGCCCGGGTACACGGACGGACTGAAGTTCGCCGACGGCAACCCGTACGGCGTCTCCCATGTCACGGGTCCGGAGAACAAGAACGAGCTCGACGACGCGACGAAGGCCGCGCTCGAACACATGGCGCAGCGGGTGGTGCGGATCGCGGGCCTCCTCGCTGCCTGATAGTCGTCGCTCACGAGATCCGTTCCCGCTCAGCCGTTTGGTTCGGGCGGGGACGGATCTTGTGAGCGCGCGGTCGCCGTAATCGAGTTGACAGCGAAGGTTCGGCGGTTCACCATCGGTCCTCGTGTCTGTCAGTGTGTCGCCCTCCGGGCGTGAGGAGGTCGTCGGCGTCGTGCGCGCCGACGGTTGATTAACCCGCTCCGATCGGCGCGCGTCCCCGCAGTTGTGGACCGCGCCGGTCGAATCGTGCACTCTTTTTCCTCCTCCGTCACCTGAGGTGTATCCACTCATGCATTCCTTGACCGAAACCCAGATCCGTTCGTCGTTCGTCAACGCCTCGCTGCGCGAACGCAAGAGCGTGACCCTTCCACCCGACTTCGACGACTTCGACTGGGAGCGAATCGATTTCGTCGGCTGGCGCGACCCGAAACTACCGATGGTCGGATACGTGGTCATCCCGACCGACGACGACGTCGTGGGCATCATGCTCCGTCTCGGTGGCCGCCAGCCGCGAACCCGGCCCCTGTGCTCGTTCTGCGAGGACGTGCACCTGCCCAACGAGGTCGCCTTCTTCAGTGCGAAACTCGCCGGCGCCGCGGGACGCAAGGGCAACACGGTCGGGACGTTGATCTGCTCGAACTTCGAGTGTTCGGCGAACGTCCGCGCCAAGCCGTCGGCCATCTTCTCCACAGACGACCCCGAAACCGTTCGGCAACAACGCATTCAGGCATTGCGGAGCCACCTCTCCGGCTTCGCAGCGCGGGTGGCGAGCGGCGACAGCTGACGCGCGCCACTGCTCCCCGAGCTGAGAGCCGCCGAAGTTTACGGAGCCGTGTCATCCCGCCCCTGAGCAGCGAGCTTGCGAGCGTATCCCCCGCGCCCTGAGGAGCGAGCTTGCGAGCGGACCCCCGCACCCTGAGGAGCGAGCTTGCGAGCGGACCCCCGCACCCTGAGGAGCGAGCTTGCGAGCGGACCCCCGCACCCTGAGGAGCGAGCTTGCGAGCGTCACGAAGGGTCTTGGTGAGATGCGTGGCAGACCCTTCGTGACGCGCCCTCCGCAAGCTCCGGGCGCTCCTCAGGGAGCAGAGCGGGACAGTGGTTCCGCGGCTCTTTCGGATCAGGGAGCAGAACGGGCCAGCGGGCCTGCGTGTTTGTCGACTAGAGGGAGCGTGGGGGTGGGACCGGGTGTCCGCTGAGCTTTCGGCCGACGGTCAGAGCGGCGATAGTGGACCCATGACGTCGCTGTTCATCCGAGCGCTGCAGACCCACCAATGGCTCTACGAGCATTCCGGCGGACTCGTCGGCCACCGGCTGCTGATGGGCAATCCCACGCTGCTGCTGCGCACAATCGGCCGCCGCACCGGGGAGGCCAGGTGCAATGCGCTCACCTATGCGCGCGACGGCGAGGCCTACCTGGTGGTCGCGTCGAACGGCGGATCGCCGCGACCACCGGGGTGGCTCGCCAACCTCAAGGCGCACCCCAACGTCGAAGTCCAGGTGGGTCGTCGTCGGATTCAGGTCACCGCGCGGGCGACCTACCCCGATGACCCGGACTACGCCCGGCGCTTCGTTCTCGTCGATGAAGTCAACAAGGGTCGCTACGCCGGCTATCAGAAGAAGACGACGCGCCCACTCGCCATCGTCGAGCTGACGCCGCGCTAACAGCGTGCCGTTCCGATGACTATCGACCGGCCCGCCGGTCGGTATCTGGGAGACAACGTCAACGACCCCCGGGAGAAGCATGCGCACGCTGGCGATCACCCAGAACATGACGCTCGACGGTTCGATCGAGATGTTGACCAACTGGTTCGACCCGACCGTCGAGGCGCCGGACCTCATGGCCGAGTCCCACCGGCAGGACGCCGAGGCCGATGCGCTGCTCGTCGGCCGGCAGACCTTCGAGGACTTCCGCGGCTTTTGGCCGCACCAGACCGACGACGCCACCGGGATCACCGACTATCTCAACACCGTCGACAAGTACGTGGTGTCGAGCACGATGACCGACCCGGCGTGGCAGAACTCGACCGTTCTGTCCGGTGACGTCGTCGACGAGGTGACCGCGCTGAAGAAGACCGACGGCAAGGACATCGTCGTGACCGGCAGCATCAGCCTCTGCCACACGCTGATCGAAGCCGGTCTGGTCGACGAGTACCGACTGTTCGTCTACCCGACCGTCCAGGGGTCGGGACGGCGTCTGTTCCCGGACGGCCTGGAGATCCCGACACTGCGGCTCGTCGACACCAAGAGTTTCGAGCTGGGCGTCTCGCTGCTGCGCTACCGGACGGTGTGACCCGATTCAGGCGGGGTCGGAGTTGATCTCCGCGAACGCACGGTCGCGGATCGCCGCGAGATCCATCCCGTACGTCAGACCATGAGACTGCTCGTACTCCTCCAGCCGCGCAGCCGCCCGGTCGTACAGACGGCGGGCACCGACAGCGTTACCCCGACGGTGGTGCGTCAGTCCGACGCAGAGCTGCGCGAGTCCCTGCCACAGCGGCCGCTCCTCGGGCGGACATGACTTCCACCGGGTCTCGAACACCTCGTGCGCCGAGAACGGCCGCCCCTCTTCGAGCAACTGCCATGCGAGCGCGATCGTCTCGTCGGGCGGCAACGGTTCCTCGGACACCGGCTCGACGCCCGGCGCGCCATACGGCAACGGCCTGCCCAACTCGTCGCGCGGCCGGGCCTGGCGCGCGCGACCGTCGGGGTCGCGATCGCGGGCCTTGTCCATGGGTCACCTCCGGTTCGTCGCGGCCGGTATAGCTGGAGTGCGCTTAACCGCCCTGGGATCCGCTGCTGAAAGGTCGTGAATCATGCCATGAGCGGGCCGGTGGCTGTACCGCCACTAGTCAAATCTTCCGCTTTTAGGCCGAGCCCATAGTGTCCTGCCTTCATCGGTCAGGCGCGTAAAGCCGTTGACCCTGATCAATAGGTCATTGTCACCACTTATGCGCTGTCGGTACGCAAACCCGCCAAAGGTGCTTACCTTCGGCACCGGTGGCAGGCCCGGATCAAACTCCACGACGAGGTCCTCGTCTTGCATCTTCCGCCACCAGGCTCGGAGCCGATTGAGCTTGTCTGCGCTCATGCCTCGGCCTTCAGTAACTACGTACTCGCCATGGTCTCGCAGTCTTCGATAGGGAATCGCGCCGCCGTGTCCGTTTGTAGTCTCCCAGGGCCAGTGGTCATTCAAGACCTGACGTGCCGACCTCGCCCCTCCGTAAGTCTTCATGTGCCAAGACACTGCCTGACGAGTCACTCCGAACATCTGCGCAATCTGCGATTGGTTGTAACCCCGCAGTTTGAGTGCCTCGATGACTTCCTTCGACAAACCAGTGCCGTCAGTCTGCAACATGCCTAGCACGGTTCCCTCCACTCGACCTCCCTAGGCTACGACGATATTTTGTTTGATTGACCGATATGAATGAGGGGGCCGTTTTGTGCGACAAGGCGCTGCTGAGGCTCTGGGAGGACGGCTTGATATGGCCCGTGGCGAGTGGCGACACCTTTCCGGTGGGCGTTGCGCCACACATAGAACACACCTAAAGGGAGAACCTTAGTCAGCTGCACATCACCCGCGCTAACACCGCTTACCCCACCCTGTCAGCATGACGACATCGCCCGCCCTGCCGCGCACACTCCCCTCCCAAAGCGGAAGGAATGACGATGACCAGAGAGCTCGGCCCGGTCGACTACGTCGTGGTGGAACTCCCGGCGGGTGCATCGTCCGTCGACAGGGGCGTACGCGTCGAACTCGCCGGGCTGGTCGACAACCACCTCGTCCGGGTGCTTGATCTGCTCGACGTCAGCCGCCGCGCGGACGGAACCGTCGCGGTTGCGGAATTCGAAGACTCGGACCTGGACGAGGTCGACTCACTCGGCAGTTCCGTGATCGAGTTGCTCTCCCTCGAGGACGTCGAGAACCTCGCCATGGCCATCTCACCGGGCGGCTCCGGTCTCGCCATCGTCTGGGAGTACATCTGCACCGCGTCGTTCTTCTCGGCGGTGGCGTCGGCTGGCGGTCACCTCAGCGCGCACGCACGAATACCTGAACGGGCCATCGTCGCATCGCTGCGTGCCGCCAGGGAGTCGTCGTGAACGACCTCGCCATCGACTGCGCTACAACAGGTTCTGTTCTCTGGCACGGTCGCCGGCATCCCGCCGCGACGACACCCCAACTTGCGGTAGATCACCTGCTGGTGGGTCTTGACCGTGTTGACCGACACGAACAGATCCGCGGCGATCTCGGCCGCCTTGTACATCGTCGGCAGGTACCGGAAATTCGCCAACTCGCGTTCGGTCAACGCTTACCGACCGGTTCGGCGACGTCGAGATCGCCGGGTTGCGGGGCATCGTCGCCCAGGACTCCGAGCAGATCGAGAGCGAAACCGGGATCGACGTGCGGTCCGGCGGTCCGGACGTATTCGTCGACCACCTAAGATCTCATGCCCCTTCGTCCCGGCCGGTCCGGCCGTCGGGCCGTCATCGGCCATCCCGTCGTCCGGGTGCTCCCGCGCCCGGGTTCCGCGGATCTTGTCGACCGTTACGCTCGGGGTCGTGATGTCGAAGTGCCGCTGAGGTAGGGCTTGGGGCGAATCCGCCCGAAGACGCCATCTACCCCCTGTTGTTGACCGACTCCGACGGTCAACCGCTGTCCGGTGAACACGACTACCGACTTCACTTCGCCGCCGGAGAACTACCCCCGGTCGACGCGTTCTGGTCGGTGACCATGTACGACGCCGAGGGCTACCAGGTCGGGAACGAGATCGACCGGTTCGCGATCGGCGACCGCGACAACTTGCGGTTCAACGACGACGGTTCACTGGACCTGTATCTCCAGCACACCAACCCCGGCCCGGAGCTCGTCGACAACTGGTTGCCGACCCCTCGCGGGCCGCTGGGTGTGACGTTGCGCCTGTACGCGCCGCAACGGGCGGCGCTCACCGGGGCCTGGACTCCGCCTGCGGTGCGACGGGTCTGACACGGCCCGCACCGACGAAAAAGGTCAGGTCGCAAGCGACCTGACCTTTTTCATGAGCTCTGCTGGGTACGGACATCCGCGGGCACGGCCCCAGCACCGGTCCTGGACCCGAACAGTGCGGTGTGGCCGTCGGCGGTCGACCCACAGGAAACCCTCGCCCTGTTCGGCCCGCAGGGATCATCGGAGTCACCCTCGTCGGCTTCAGCGTCGTCATCGATATCATCGTTCGCATCCTCGGACCCGTCCTGCTCTCGTTGGCGGTGTTGGCGAGCCGTAACCGCGCCAACCGCTGACGCCTTGATAACGACGCGCAGTGTTTACTGTTTGCGAAGATCAACATCCGCACAGAGCGGATAATGTGACCTCATGCCGAACAGCAGGGGCGATCGATGAATGCAACGCCCGTCAGCCGGTCCGACATCCCCACGACGCCGACATCTGCGTTCAGCCCATACGTCGCCGAAAAGTTGGGCTGGTACGTGTACGCGCTGCGAAACCCGATCGATAGCCGCGTCTTCTATATCGGCAAAGGCAAAGGAAATAGAGTTTTCGCCCACGCCAATAGTGCGCACCTCGCTGCTAACGAAGATAAGGTCAGCCAAAAGATCGGTGTCATCAAAAAGATCCACAAGGCGGGCCTGCACGTCGACGCCTACATCATTCGCCACGGTCTGGCATCGGAAAAGCTGGCCTATGCAGTCGAAGCGAGCCTGATCGATCTGTGTCAGCTCCTCGACCCGACAATGACCAACGATCGATTCGCCCTGACCAACCTCGTCACCGGCCACCACACATCCACGCACGGACTCGCCGGCGTCGATGTCGTCGCCAGCCTCTACGAGGCACCGGCAGCTCCGGACATCACGGTGCCCGCCCTCCTCATCAAGGTCCCCGTCCTCTGGACCCCAACCATGAGTGCCGACGACTTGTACAACGCCACCCGCCAATGGTGGCGTCTCTCCGTGCGTCGCGAGAAAGCGGAGTACGCCTTCGCTGTGCACCGGGGCGTTATCCGCGCGGTGTACCGCATCAACCCCGGATCCTGGGAACCCGGCTGGTTCGTCGACGACGAATGGACACTGACACCCCATCCCACCGCCGAGCGTCGCTGGCGTTTCACCGGCCATATCGACACTGGTCTCAACGCGACGCACCGCAACACCAGCGTGAAGCACCTCTACAAGAAGGGTGCTCGAGTGTCGGTCATGTACCGCAACTGCTGAGCACCTGAGCGTGCGGGGCTGACAGGAAACGACGCAATGTGGTGGTAGATACCCGGACCCGGATGCTTCGCCACGGTGTTCCGCGCCGAAGACCACGCATGCGGCGGTACCACTCACTCGGAGTCAGAGAGGTCGCGGCACCCAACCCATCCCCGGGTTTAGGCGTTCACCGACTAAGCTCACGCTGGGCGCAGTGTGTGCCCCCGGTGGCGAGAGTTGTGGCGCGAGTGAGTGAGACAGACGTCGACGGATTGAGCGACACCGAAGTAGACCACCCTATAGCTGCGGTGCTTTCCGGTGTCTCACGAGCCGAGGCGGACCAGGCGGAAAAGGCCGCGGCGCAACTCATGCGCAAGATCGGATTCTCGGACGCCACCGCGACGGTGTCGAGCGGTGACCACGGAATCGACGTCCGGGCGACTGCTGGCCTTGCACAGGTGAAATGGCAGTCAAAGCCTGTCGGCCGGCCGGCCGTGCAACAGTTGGGCGGTGCGTGGCTGCGTGAGCAGAGTCTGTGGAAGCGCAACACCAAAATGTTGTTCTTCTCGAAATCCGGGTACACGAGCGCCGCGGTCGACTATGCCGATGCGGTCGGGATGGTGCTGTTCGAATTCGACCTGAAGGGAAGAGCAACGGCTGTCGGCAAGGCCGCAATGAGCTATCGCAAAAAGTACCCAGAGGTCGTCAGGAACTCGGCCACCTCACGACACTCACCTACGACCGGACGATGGCGTCGCATATCGCAGGAAACACTCGTCGCGCTTGCTGTCGTCTTGGTGGTCGCAGTTTCGCTCGCCCCGTTGGTGGTCGGCCTGTACTTCGCCTACGTCGCAGTCGCTGGGATGATCGCAGGCCCGACCACGGGAACTTGGGTCGCCCTTGCGGGCGGCACAGCTCTAATTGTGGCCTTCGCCATCATCGCCAGGTGGCTTCTGACAACCCCTGAATGATCCCTGGTGCGGGCCCCGCAGCCTGGTCGTAGCGACCTGGCTCGTTCGGTTAATAGGAACCTGCCAGAGGCTCTACGCCGTCACAGCCGGGGACGCCCACCTGGGATATGAAACGAACCCGAGAGGACCGCCGATCTGATCAGTGGTTGTTCACCCACGGCCGATTCTCATCTCGGTATACAGGATCGGAATCTACCCAGCGAGTCACCGGGTATTGCTCGCGGAGTTCAGCGATCCTGGTCTTCGTCTCACTGATCCGTAGCCTCAGGTCCTGCGAATCCTCACCTATCGCGCTGTCGCGAAGCTCCTCGAACTCAGGGGGAACGAACTGCGCGACATATTCGAGGACCCGGAGTTCACGGGTCACGTTGGCGTAGTTAATTGCAGCGTTGCGGGTGGCCATCGGACCAGCATCGCAGACGAGGTCGTCCAACTGGAGGCGGTGTTAGGACGGCGAATCGGCACCATGGCGTCAGATGACTCCTCACGCGGGCCTCCCGGACGTTTCGACCGAACGCGACACCGTGAAGATAGTGCGCAGTCGTGCGCGTCGGCCTTGCGCCCACCGATGCTCGACTTCGCGCAACGGCGTCTGAGACCAGCTAGATTCGGCGCCAGAAGTTCTTGCCGGGTTCAGCCAAACCGTGCCACAGGTTCGTGGCGGTTGATGCTGACTCCCTCTGCTCAGGTAGATCACGGTGTCGACGCGTTCGACAGCCCTGTCGAACGCCCCACGAGAACAATGCTTGTCAGACGCCCTCGCCGATGCAGTCGAAGGCCTCCACCTCGAAACCGAAGCTAGTTGGAGGATGCGGCGTCAGTCTCGCCCTTCCCGACAGCGCAGATACAGGGTTAGAGAGTCGGCCACATCCTCGGCGTAACGCTCAGCCTCCATGAAACTGTCGGACCACCAGGCGAGCCGCACACTCTCACAGACGCTCGCACCCAGTTGGATTTCTTGAAGCAGTTCATCCGCTCCATCCACGTCCTTAAACCCACTCAGGCCGTAATGGAAGTAAGTCAGATCTTCCGACGGCAAACCGAACTCCAATTCGATCCACTCTTCGAACACTATGACTGCGTTCCGGACGCGATTCGATGCGTAGTCTCCTTCGGAGAACAGGGCCTCGGCGCAGACCCCGCTCGTGAGCAGAGCTCGCTCGCGAAGGTGGCGGATCTGGCGCTCCGGCGGCCACGCGGCGCCGGCCGCTTCGTCTGGTGGGGTTGACTGCGACTCCGACATGACGATCCTCCCTGTGAGCACATTCAACACGACCCGATTCCTACGTATTGGAGTCTTGGAGTGTCCGGTAGACCGCGGGCAGCAGTTCCCCCAACAGCTTCTGCGCTAGGTCCCTGTTGTTGAGAATCTGCCTGGAGAGGTCGGCGGACGAGTCCATCGATCCGATGACCGCCGCGTTGAAGGCGATGTCGATGTCCGGGCTCGCGGAGAACTGAGCCAGACTGTTGAACTTGGCTTGCTGCTGGAGTTTCCCGTCCTCTTCGAGCCGGTCCTTGATGTGGGTGACAACGCTGCGGACACTCGAGTCAGGGTGATTGCCGGAGAACAGATCATTGATACGTGCAATCACCTCGTCGAGGGCAACCATGTCTGGGTCTTTGACGGTGCCGGTGCCGGCTTCTTTAGCCGGTTCGAGCTGCACGCCGGGGGCGAGCTGGCCGTGCTGCTGTGCCTGTTCGTGTTGGTTGAGGTAGTCGATCGTCACCGCGGATAAGTCGATCGGGGTCTGTTTCTCCCCACCGGCCAGCTGTGGTGCGAGGAGTTTCAGGTAGATTGCGAGCTTCTCGAGCCACGGGTTCTCGTAGTCGAACAGCTGGGAAAGGAACTCGTACTGGCGGACGTAGGTGCCGACGTCTTTGCGGAACATTTCCAGCTCGTCCACAGAAGTGATGTCCGAGTGATCGACGGCTTCCTTCATACGCACGGTATATCGCTCAGCGGCGGGGGCGATCCACTTCTCCAGGGCGTTGTTGCCCTTGCGGGCCAGGTAGTCGGCGACGAGTCCGTCGACCTCGGAGGCTTCGTAGATGCCGGTAACGGCCAGTTTGCGTTCGGTGTCGTGCACGATGTTCGGGTCTGTGACGTCGGCGAGGGTGGTGACCTCGTAGTACGGGGAGAACGCATCGACGATGTCGGTGATCTCGTTGGCGAAGTCGATCACGAACGTCTGATCCTTGAGCGGTGGATGTGTGCGATTGAGGCGGGACAGGGTCTGCACGGCCTGGACACCGCCGAGCTTCTTGTCGACATACATCGCGACTAGCTTCGGCTGATCGAACCCAGTCTGAAACTTGTTGGCCACCAACATCACCTGGAACTCGTCGGTGGCGAACGCATCACGCAGGTCTCGACCCTTCAGGCCGGGATTCATATTGGTCTCGGTGAACGGCTCGTCCGACCCGGATTCAGGGTCTTTGACCTCCCCGGAGAACGCAACCAGCGCGGCGACGTCGGTGTAGCCGTGGTCCGTGACGTACTTATCGAAGGCGAGTTTGTAGCGGACGGCGGCCTTGCGGGAGCTCGTGACGACCATCGCCTTGGCGTGACCGTCGAGCCGCCACGCGACGTTGTGCCGGAAGTGCTCGACGATGATCGCGACCTTCTGCCCGATGTTCGTCGGATGGAGCTTCACCCAGTTCATCACCGACTTCACGGCCGCCGACCGATCCACAAGGTCTGCATCGGTCGCGCTGCCGCTGACGGCGACGGTGCCCTCCTTGGTGTCGTCGGTGGTGAACGTTTTTCCATTGTGGGACAGGCGAAATGCCGTCTTGTAGGGGGTGTAATTGCGCAGGACGTCGAGGATGAAGCCCTCGTCGATCGCCTGCTGCATCGAGTACAGATGGAACGGGCGCGGCGTGCCGTCCGGACCTGGACGGCCGAACAATTGCAGTGTGGTGGCTTTCGGAGTGGCGGTGAACGCGAAGAAGGAGATGTTCTTCGCCTCGGCCCGAGCTTTGGTCTCGGCCGCCAGCACGTCCTCCGACGACACTGGGCCGCCGTCCTCGACGTCGGCGAACTCGGCTTGGGTCAGGATGTGCTTCAGCTTGTTCGATGCGCTCCCGGCCTGAGAGGAGTGGGCCTCGTCGGCGATGATCGCGAAGTTTCGCCCCTGCAGGGCCTTCTTGTTCGCGATCGCGTCCAGCGCGTACGGGAAGGTCTGGATGGTGACGATGATGATGTGCGTCCCCGATTCCAGTGCATCGGCGAGTTCGGACGACTTGGAGCCGGACAGGCCGTCGATGTGTGCGACGACGCCGCTGGTGCGGTTGATCTGGTGAATCGCCTCCTGCAGCTGCGTGTCGAGGACGGTGCGGTCGGTGACCACGATGACGGAAGAGAACACTTTCTCATCCGCCTCGTTGTAGAGGCTCGCCAAGCGCTGCGCGAGCCAGGAGATGGAGTTCGTTTTCCCCGAGCCCGCTGAATGCTGGATCAGGTACTTGTGGCCGCCGGGTCCTTCCGTGCGAGCGGCGTCGACGAGCTTCGTGACGGCTTCCCACTGGTGGTACCGCGGGAACAGCAGCGTTTCCTTGCGGATCTTCTTGCCGGTATCGGGATCGCGGCGATCGGTGACCTCGAGATGCATAAACCGATCGAGGATCTCCAACCAGGTGTCACGCTGCAGGATCGTCTCCCACAGGTAGGACGATGCCGACCCGCCCGGGTTAATGGGGTTGCCGGCGTGGTGGTTGTTTCCGCGGTTGAACGGCAGGAACACCGTGGACTCGCCGGCGAGCCGGGTGGTCATGTGCACTTCTTTGTTCGACACCGCGAAGTGCACTAGCGCCCGCGTCGCAAACGTCAGCAGCGGCTCGCCCTTCGGCAGACGATCCTTCTTGTACTGCTCGACCGCATGGGCCACCGACTGCTGCGAGAAGTCAGTCTTCAGCTCTGCTGTGGCAACGGGAATCCCGTTGACGAAGAACACCAAGTCGATTGCCTTCTTGATGTTCGCTTTCGAGTAGTGCACCTGACGCATCACCCGCAACCTCACCGACGAGTATTTCGCCGCTGTGGTCGCATTCAGGCCAGAGTTGGGTTTGAACTGGCACATCGCGAAGGTCGCGTTGAAGTCGCTGAACCCGCGCCGAAGTACTGCGAGGGTGCCACCGTCAGCCTTCAAATCCGCCGACAAGGCCTTCGCAAGGCGCTGCAGCAGAGCCGCTTTCGACTTCTCCTGCGCACCGGCGGAGGCATCGGGCTTGACTCGCTTCTCTACCTCGGCCGGTTGGGTATCGGCGAGCCATGCGAAGACGTCCTCGGGGAACACTGCGAGGTCGCGGTCGTAACCGGTGTCATTCGGCGAGTACAGCCAACCGTGCGCGGCGAGGTGCTGGCAGATTTCGTCCTCGAGAACCGACTCGTGATGCTGCGGCACCGTCAGTTCCCCTCCACCAATGCGCGGCCAGTCACAAGGGCCGCGGCACTCAACGCCTGGTTCTCCAGATAGTTCACGTCCTGTCCTCGAGCGTTCTTCCAGGACCTGCGCCCGTTCACGCTTCCTCCAGCGAGCACGGATCCCGCCGAGGATGGGCTGCGGAGGAGGTGATCGCGCAGGAAACGGATTTCAGCCCCTTCGACCGCGATAATGCCGTCCTTCTCGAGCGCCTCGCGAAGTCGCAGCGCGGAGCCCGGTATCGACGGCTGAGTTTGCGCGCGCCCTCGTGAGCCCTCCAGAACAAGAAATCCCTCAGAGGTCAGGTAGCCGGTGGCGTCACATCCCCCATCCCTGAAATGCAGCAGTTCCTGCTGTGTCGACTGTTCCGACGTCAAAGTCGAGCCCGTGCCATTCCCATCGTTCGTCATCACCGGCACCGACTCAGGCTTGGTTGGTGGTTCGAGCACGGGTGCGCCGAGTGTCGCCAGAAGAACTGCGATCGTGTCGAGAAACTCGTGGCAATCCGCTTCGAGAGGCGCAGGTGTGTGTGGGTTCGACGCCTGATTCCCATTGACCAACTTGTATCGTCCGGCCGAAGCCGCCCGGTTGATGGACAACCATTCGAGGTATGCGACATGCGTTGACGTCCACTCGTTCGTCAACGACACCGCGACCATTGCGGTAGTCCAGAACTCTTTTGACTTCGCGTGCTGCTGAAGTCGATCGCCCACGTTGCCGGTCTGACCGATATAGCAGCTACCCAACTCGCCCGTTTCGGACCCGAGCAAGCAATAGACCCCAACCTGAGACGCCTCGGACAACTTGAGAAAGTCCGCGAGAAGGGGCCGCGGAACTTCGAACACCCGAACGGTGCGAGTAGTGAGGCTCGCGACGCGGATGCCTGAAGGGCTTCCTGACGGCAAGTAGATCTGGATTGTCTGGGGACGGAGCATGTTCACGCCACCTTCCGAACATCGATTCTCCCCGTCACGGCATCCGTGATCAGGGCCGAGCGGTACTCACGGAGTGTCTCAATCATTTCAGTCGACTTCGTAATTAGAGCGTCAATCTCGGCGCATCGCGCCTTGAGAAACGCGGCAATCGCCACCTGTTCATCTACCCCGGGGTGAGGCCATTCCAGGGCGGCCAACTTCTCAGCAGTAAAATGCGGAATTGTCGCTCTGCCACACAGAATCGACACGTGACCTGACAGAGTCGCTGCCTCGATCAGGTATGCCAGAAACTCTGGACTGTCACCGTGCAAAGCACGAACACGGTTCAGCGATTTCTGAAAGCCCCAGCCATCGAGGTCCCGGTCCAGGACAACGCAGCGCCCGATTGCACCACCCTCGACAACGAGGATGTCGCCCTTTCTGAGGGTCAGCGAATGAATCTCTCCCGGCGAGAACCAACAGAGCAACGGATCGTCAAGGCTCAGACCGGTTGTCGTCAGGCTCCCAGCCTTCAGATGCGGCAATTGCACGTCAACGGCGGCCTGCGCCTCTCCCTGAAACATCTTCCCCAGGGTTACGGAGAACCCGTGCTTGATCTTCGCCACCGACCAATGTGCAGGGACGTCGCCGATCCAACCAGCACCCGAGTCCTTCATCTCGACGTCCGGGTCGAGGCCCTTCGTGGCGGCTTGCGTGATCGTGGCGGCGCGGTCCTCGCGCAGGGTGGCGATGAGCTGCTCCTGCTTGGCGATCAGCGCATCGCTCTTGGCGGTCTCGCGCTCGAGGAAATCGACGATCATCCGTTGCTCGTCGACTGGTGGAAACCAGACGGGTGCAGCACCGAGTGATTCGTGGTTTACCTTGGGCATTGCGACGCGCATTGAAGAGTCTACGACGTAGTCGGTGAAAGGTCTCGATAGCAGGACGCGGATCGCATAAGCACTGTCCAGTACGGAGGGATCTGGCGTAAGTCCGTACATGTCTGCGCTGCAGAGACAGTCGGCCGGAGCGATGACTGCCTTCGCGAGGTTGGGACGAATCTTGGAGTAGATGATCTGGCCCTGACGGACCAGGTATTTGCCACTGTCTGCGCCCTGTTCCTCGGCAGTTTCTAGCGCCAGTAGCTTTCCGGTCTGCGACTCCACGTGGTTCGGAGCGATCAATGGCATGGCGCAGTACGCATCGACTCGAGGGTCGACTTGACCACCGTTGATCCAAACGTGCCGCGAGAACTTGCTGACAATCCAGTGAGAGGGGACATCGCCGAGATAGGCGCTCCCGGAGGGCTTGTACTGAGGGTAACCCGGCCAGGTCACGCGCCCACCTCCACGAGCATGGCCTGAATCTCGGTGACGAGTCGGCGCAGATCGTTCTGGATCTCGTCGAGCGGCCGAGGCGGGGTGTAGCGGTGGAAGTACCGGGTGACGGGGATTTCGTAGCCGGTCTTGGTCTTATCGTGGTCGATCCACGCATCCGGGACGTGTGGCAACACTTCGCGGGCGAAGTAGTCCTCGATATCTTCGCGCAGTGGCACGTTCTCGGTGTCACGCAGCGATGTATCGGCGTCCGGCTTGCCATTGGTGGTGATGACATCGGCGTCGGGGTCGTGCTGTCCGACGGTGGTCCAGATTGCCTTCACCACGGGTGCAGCGGGTTTCGGCATTCCGGCCTTCTTGAGCGCGGCTTTGAGTTCGTCGACGAACTTGTCGCGGTTCGACCACGTCCACCCGACCATTGCAGTCACCGCTTCTCGAACGGCAGCCTGCTCGGCTTCGGGGAGCTTGACGATCGCTTTGTTCGCGAGGACCTGCCCGGCCGTCTCCTCGCGGACGGTGAAACTCAACTGCAGGGGGCGTTCGACGGTGATCGTGTGATACCCGAAGTCCTGGTTGGCGAACACCTTTGACAGTGCGGTCTCGTCGGGGTTGTTGTCGTGCCGGAAGTCCTCGTAGAGTTGGCAGATCAGCTTGATGTCCTCGTCGCGAAGCTGTTTACGCTTGGAGCCCAACGACTTTCGCATCTTGCCGAACATGTCGGCAGCGTTGATGAGCTGAACCTTGCCCTTTCGCTGGACGGTTTTCGTGTTGTCGAGAATCCAGATGTAGGTGGAGATGCCGGTGTTGTAGAACATGTCGGTCGGCAGGGCGATGATCGCGTCGAGGAGGTCGTTCTCGATGATCCACTGCCGGATGTTCGACTCACCCGACCCGGCACCACCGGTGAAGAGAGGAGAGCTGTTGAGGACGATCGCCAGGCGTGAGCCCTTGTCGTCCGGGTTGCGGACGGGACGCATCTTGCTGATCAGGTGCAGCAGGAACAGCAACGAACCATCCGATACGCGGGGCAGCCCCGGGCCGAAGCGACCGGCGTGCCCACGCTGCTCGTGCTCCGCCGTAACCGACTTCTGCTGCGTCTTCCACTCGACACCGAACGGCGGGTTGGAGAGCAGGAAGTCGAAGTGGTGGCCGGCGAAGCCGTCGTCGGAGAGCGTGTCTCCGAGGTAGATGTTGTCGACGCTCTGACCCTTGATGACCATGTCGGATTTGCACATTGCGTAAGAACGGGCATTGATCTCCTGCCCGTACAACACCGGCTGGGCGTCGGGATTCATCTCCGTCAGATGGTCATACGCCGTCGACAGCATGCCGCCGGTGCCGGCTGCGGGGTCATAGATGGTCCGCACGATGCCCGGGGCGGTGAGTTCGAGGTCCTTGTCCGCGTACAGCAGGTCCACCATGAGGGCGATGACCTCACGTGGGGTGAAGTGGTCACCCGCGGCGGCATTGTTGGATTCGGCGAACTTCCGGATCAGCTCCTCGAAGATGTAGCCCATGTCGTGCCCGGTCACCCGGTCAGGGTGCAGGTCGACGTTCGCGAACTCCTTGACGATCAGGAACAGCCGGTCCTTCCTGTCGAGGTCGCCGATCAGCTCGGTGAGCTTGTAGCCGTCGAAGACATCGCGGATGTTCGCCGAGAAGCCCTCGATGTAGGCGACCAGGTTGTCGGCGAGGCCGGCCGGGTCGGCTGCGAGCTTCCCGAAGTCCCACACGGACGTGTTGAAAAACGGAAGGGAGAATTTCGACTTGAGCACGACGAAGGGATCGATGCCGAGTCCCTGGGCCTTCTTGTAATCCGCGAGGACGTCGCCCTTGTTGGGAGCGAGGATGGCGTCGAGGCGCCGCAGGATGGTGAACGGCAAGATGACGTCGCCGTACTGGTTCGGCTGGTACGGGCCGCGAAGAAGGTTCGCGATGTTCCAGATCAACGAAGCGTTCGTCGTCGCCATGAGTCTCGTACATCCCTTTCGCCGGTGCAGGCACTAAACCTACCGACTCGGCACAGTTGGACGCGGAAATACTCGGTCGGCGAACCAGACACCCCTACGCAAACAAGAACGAGGTCACCAGCCCTTGGGCTCGTGACCTCGTCTTGTGCAGTTCGTGGTGGGCGAAGGGGGACTTGAACCCCCACGTCCCGAAGGACACTGGCACCTGAAGCCAGCGCGTCTGCCATTCCGCCACTCGCCCGTGGCCACCGGAGTTCCGGTGGGCATGTCGTCGAACTGGGTGTGTCCGGCGACTGGACGACGATAGCAGCACGCCGCCACCGAAACAAAACTCGATCTCCGACGTTGCATTTGTGCAGTACGTCGGGTTACGTCAGATGCCGGATACACACCAATGGGACAGGTGTTGCAGACGGTGCACCAGTTGCCTTGGTGGCACAGTTGGCCGTTGATGTCGCTATCATCAAACAAGGCCAGATGCACGGCGACACGCTCTATTGCCGCGAAAGGAGGTCTCGGTGGGGATCCTGCAACGACTGGAACGCAAGCTCGAAGGTGCAGTTGACGACGGTTTTGCCCGTGTCTTCGGTGGTCAGGTGGCCCCGCAGGAGATCGAGAACGGGCTACAGCGAGAAGCCGAGGAGTCGCTCGAGAACCTCGGTGACGGTACGGTCCTTGCGGCCAACAGCTACACGCTGCTGTTCAGTCCCACCGATCATCAGCACATCGCTGCGGAATACGAGCTGAACCGCAAGACTTTCTCGAAGCATTTGGAAAACTTCATCAAGGACAACGGGTGGCAGACCTACGGCAAGGTCGTCGTAGAGTTCGAGCAATCGCCGTCCTTGCACACGGGGATCTTCCGCGCACGCGGCACGGTCAACCCGGACGCGCGGCCCCGCCCGGTGGCAGCACGTTCGGAACAGCCGCACGGTGCACCGGTCCCCGGCCCGCCGGCCGGACGCCCGGCCCCTGTTCCCCCACCTACCGACGCCCCCGACCAAGGAGCCCCCAAGATGACTCAGAATCCCGGATACGACCAGCGCAGGGGCGCCGATCCCGCGTACGACCAGTACGGCCAGGGATCGGGGCAGCAGGGCGACCAGGGTTACGGCCAACAGGGCTACGACCAGTACGGTCAGCAGCCCGGCTACGACCAGGGATACGACCAGCAGGGCTACGGCCAGCAAGGTTACGACCAGGGTTACGGCCAGCAGCCCGGCTACGGACAGCAGGGTTACAGCCAGCAGGGCTACGACCAGCAGGCCTATGGCCAGCAGCCCGGGTACGGCCAGCAGGGCTATGAGCAGCAGGGTTACGGCCAGCAAGGCTACGACCAGGGTTACGGTCAACAGCCCGGCTACGGACAGCAGGGTTACGACCAGCAGGGCTACGGCCAGCAGCCCGCCTACGACCAGGGTTACGGTCAGCAGGGCTATGAGCAGCAGGGCTACGGCCAGCAGGCCTACGGTCAGCAGCCCGCCGGGTACGACTACCAGGGCGGGTACGACCAGGGTTACGGCGCGGGCCGGCCGGCAGCCGGGTACGCCCCGTCGTCGATCACGCTGCTGCTCGAGGACGGCAGCAACCGCACCTTCCAGCTGCACGAGGGATCCAATGTGATCGGCCGCGGACAGGACGCACAGTTTCGTCTGCCCGACACCGGCGTCTCGCGCCGTCACGTGGAGATCCGCTGGGACGGTGCGACCGCCATGCTCACCGACCTCAACTCGACCAACGGCACCACCGTCAACGATCTCCAGGTGAACACCTGGGAACTCGCCGACGGCGACCGCATCCGCGTCGGACACTCCGACATCACCGTCCGGTTCCAGTAGACCCGCATACGCCGAGCGCACGCCCACCGCGGGCGCGCGGCAGTCGACACCGGCCAGAAGCCTCTCCGGCCGGTTGATACTGAACTGTCATATCCGAATGACCGGGTTCGGCGGATCTGCCCATAAGATGCAGTCGGGTCCGCTCCTTTCGATCGGCGGTCCGACGACTGCTGCCGCGGGTACGACCCGACCGAGACGGAACGCGCTGGAGGTGAACACGACATGCAGGGCTTGGTGCTGCAACTGACCCGCATCGGGTTCCTGTTGTTGCTCTGGTTGTTCGTCTTCGCCGTGATCCGCACCCTGCGCGCCGACATCGCGTCGGCCGGCGGTCTGCGTATGCCCCGGTACTCGGGCGGCTCGGAGAAACGACGCCGCGGTGGTGGCGTCCGCGGCGCGGCCCGCTACCTCGTGGTGACCCACGGTGCACTGGCGAACACACGGATCAGCCTCGGCCAGCAACCGGTCCTGCTCGGACGCGCGGACGACTCGACGCTCGTGCTCACCGACGACTACGCCTCCGAACGGCACGCGCGGCTCTCGCGACGCGGCGACGACTGGTACGTCGAAGACCTCGGCTCCACGAACGGCACCTACCTCGATCGTTCCAAGGTGACAACCGCGGTCAAGGTGCCGCTGAACACGCCGATCCGCATCGGCAAGACCGTGATCGAGTTGCGCCCGTGACACTTGTGTTGCGCTACATCGCGCGCAGCGACCGCGGTCTCGTTCGGTCCAACAACGAGGACTCCTTCTACGCGGGTCCGCGCCTGCTCGCACTCGCCGACGGCATGGGCGGCCACGCGGCCGGCGAAGTCGCCAGCCAACTGGTCATCCGCGCGCTGAGCACGCTCGACGACGACGAGCCCGGCGGCGACCTGCTCACCCAGCTCGACAGCGCCACCCGCGCCGGCAACGAGGCGATCGCCGCGCAGGTGCAGGAGTCACCCGAACTCGACGGCATGGGCACCACGCTCACCGCGATCCTCTTCGCCGGTAGCCGAATCGGGTTGTGCCACATCGGCGATTCCCGCGGCTACATGTACCGCGACGGTGCCCTGACCCAGATCACACGCGACGACACGTTCGTCCAGACCCTCGTCGACGAAGGTCGGATCACCGCCGAACAGGCACACACCCACCCGCAGCGTTCGCTGATCATGCGTGCGCTGACCGGCACCGAGGTCGAACCGACCCTCACCATGCGGGAAGCGCGCGCGGGTGACCGGTACATGCTCTGCAGCGACGGCCTGTCGGACGTTGTGACCGAGGACACCATCGCCGAGACCCTCGGCTCCATCGCTGACCCCAAGGAGTGCGCGGACCGCCTCATCGAGCTCGCACTGCGCGGCGGCGGCCCCGACAACGTGACCGTCGTCCTCGCCGACGTCGTCGACACCCAGTACGGCGATTCGCGACCGATCGTCGGCGGGGCCGCCGGCGGCAACGAGGAGATCTACACCCCCGATCCCGCCACCGCCGCGGGACGCGCCGCGGCACTACGCCCGCCGCCTGCCGAACCGCAGCGTCCGACGGTGCTGACCGAGGACGAGCCCCCCGCCAAGCAGAAGAGCAAGTACCGCCGCTGGATCGTCGCCGGAGTCGCGCTGGCCGTGATCGCCGCGCTAGTCGTCGGAATCTTCCTCGTCCGCGCCATCGTGCGCAGCAACTACTACGTGGCCGCCGACGACACCGGCGATGTGCTCATCTACCAGGGTTCACCGGAGAAGGTCTTCTTCCTGTCGATGAGCAACCCGGTGCAGCGCGTCTGCGTCGAAGATCTCGACCAGGCGGAACCGAGCTACACGTTCATCTCCTACGACGCCTCCTGCGAGTTCCCACTCAACGTCGATGACCTGGTGTCGGGTCCTGCCCAGTCGGTCAAGAACGTGATGATCCGGAACAAGAGCGAGGAACAGATCCAAGGCGTCGTCACCGACGAGCTCACCTTCCGCTGCGACAACGCACCCTCGTCGCCCYCCCCCGCGCCGACTCCCCCGGCACCGGCACCGTCGGAGTCGACGCCGAGCACCGATCCGTCCGCCCCGGCACCCCGCGCCACCGCGGCGCCGGCACCGGGCATCCCGCAGCAGGGCGCCACCGAATCGGTGGCACCGTCCACCGGCAACGCCGGGCCGGCCGACACGCCCGCACCTGACCAGGACGCCGTCACGAGCTGCCGGCAGCAGGTGAGATGACTCAAGCCGCGCCCGCCCCGCACGCCCCGCCACGCCAGCCCGCCACGAGCACCGGCCGCAACGCCGAACTGCTGCTCCTGGGATTCGCCATCGGCCTGGTGACGGTGGCGCTGCTCATCGTCCAAGCCGCCCAGGGCCAGAACCTGACCTGGGACATCCTCAAGTACGTCGCCGCGTACACCGCACTGTTCGGGGTCGCCCATCTGGTGGTTCGCCGCTACGCACCCCACGCCGATCCGATCATGCTGCCCGTCGTGGCCGTCCTGAACGGTCTCGGCCTGGTCCTGATCCATCGTCTCGACCTCGGCACGGGCAACACCGGGGAGTCGGTGAACGCCACCGAGGCGACCCGCAACGCCGATCAGCAGTTGCTGTGGGCAGTGCTGGGCATCGTGGCGTTCTCCGCGGTACTCATCCTCATCCGCGACCACCGGACACTCTCGCGGTACGCCTACACGCTCGGCCTCGGCGGACTGGTCTTCTTGATCATCCCGGCGATCCTGCCCAGCGCGTTCTCGGAGATCAACGGGTCGAAGAACTGGATCATCACGCCGTTCTTCTCGATCCAGCCCAGTGAGTTCTCCAAGATCCTGATCATCATCTTCGCGGCCGCGGTGCTGGTCTCCAAGCGTGATCTGTTCATCACCGCCGGTCCGCACGTGCTCGGTGTCGACCTCCCGCGCGCCCGTGACCTCGGTCCGCTGCTGGCTGCCTGGGCCATCGCCATCGCCGTCATGGTGGTCCAGAAAGACCTGGGTACGTCGCTGCTGATCTTCGCGACCATCCTGACGATGCTCTACGTGGCCACCTCGCGCGTCGAGTGGCTGGTGCTGGGCATCGGGCTCTTCGCGATCGGCGCGGTCTTCGCGTGGTCGATCTTCTCGCACCTGCAGACCCGGGTCTCGGTGTGGCTGAACCCCTTCGAGGACTTCGACGGCTCGGGCTACCAGATCGGGCAGAGCCTGTTCGGTCTGGCCACGGGCGGACTGTTCGGCACCGGACTCGGTTCGGGCCGGCCCAACATCGTGCCGTTCGCCAACACCGACTTCATCATCTCGACCATCGGCGAGGAACTCGGCCTGGCCGGCCTCACCGCGATCCTGCTGCTGTACATGATCTTCATCCACCGCGGGCTGCGGACCGGCATCGCCGTCCGCGACAGCTTCGGCAAACTCCTGGCGACCGGTCTGGCATTCACCATCGCGATGCAGATCTTCGTCGTCGTCGGCGGCGTCACCAAGTTGATCCCGCTGACGGGTCTCACGACGCCGTTCCTGTCCTACGGCGGATCGTCGCTGCTGGCCAACTACATCCTGGTCGCGTTGCTCATCCGGATCTCGAACGCCGCGCGGGAACCCGATCCCGGGAAGAAGCGTCCCGCCGCCAAGCCCGTCGAGGCACTGCCGACGCAGGTGGTGAAGCGTCGATGAACAAGCCCATCCGCAATGTGTCGATGGCGGTGATCGTGATGATCATCGCCCTGCTCGCCAACGCCACCTACGTGCAGGTGTTCAAGGCCGATGCCCTCAAGACCGACCCCCGCAACAATCGGGTGCTGCTTGACGAGTACTCCCGGCAGCGCGGCCTGATCACGACCGCCGACGGCACGGTGATCGCGTTGTCGGTGCCGATCGAGAGCCGCCTGAAGTTCCTGCGCCAGTACCCGCGGGAGGGCGCCGAGGCGTTCGCCCCGGTCACCGGTTTCTACTCTTTCCAGTACCTGGCCAGCCAGATCGAGCACTACGAGAACAGCATCCTCAACGGCTCCGACGACCGGCTCTTCGGTCAGCGGTTCATGGACATGTTCTCCGGGCGCGACCCGCGCGGCGGCAACGTCGTCACGACGATCAACCCCAAGGTGCAGCAGGCCGCGTACCAGGCCATGCTCAACGGGCCGTGCGACGGTCCGTGCCGCGGGGCCGTCGTGGCGCTGCAGCCGAACACCGGCAAGATCCTGGCGATGGTCTCGACGCCGAGCTATGACCCCAACCGACTCGCAAGCCACGACCAGGAGGTCCGGGAGAGCAGCTGGGAGGCGTGGAACCGGCCCGGCGACACCGCGCAGCCGATGCTCAACCGCGCGATCAGCCAGCTCTACCCGCCCGGCTCGACCTTCAAGGTCGTCACCTCCGCCGCGGCCCTGCGCGACAACATCACCCCGGGCATCCGCCTCACCGCAGCTCCGACCTTCCCGTTGCCGGGCACCGACGTCTCCCTCCCGAACTACGGCGGCGAGACCTGCCCCGGGTCGTCGGGCGGAACCGTGTCGCTCGAGACGGCGTTCAAGTACTCGTGCAACACCGCCTTCGCCGAACTGGTGACCGAGAAGATGTCCGACGCGATCCCCAAGTTCACCGAGACCGCGAGCCTGTTCGGCCTCGACCAGCCCGGCCCCGACATCCCGATGCCCGTCGTCGACTCGACGGTCGGGCAGATCCCGTCCCTCGACGTCCTCGCGCAGGCGTCCATCGGCCAGCGTGACGTCCGGCTCACCCCGCTGCAGAACGCGATGATCGCCGCGACGGTGGCCAACGGAGGTGTGCGCATGCAGCCGTACCTGGTCGACAAGTTGCAGGCGGCGGACCTGCGGACCCTGCAGACCACACCGCCGACGACGGCCAACAAGCCGATCACGCCCGAGCAGGCCGCCGAGCTGACGTCGATGATGATCGAGTCGGAGCGGTCGACGGCCGGCGCGGGCGGCCCGGTGTCGATCGCGTCGAAGACCGGTACGGCGGAGAGCGGATCGAGCACGGACACCCCGTTCTCGTGGTACATCGCCTTCGGACCGTCGTCGAACGCACAGATCGCGGTGGCCGTCGTGGTGGAGAATGGACAATTCGGCGCGGACTCGGTCGGAGGGACCGTCGCGGCGCCGATCGGACGAGAAGTGATCAACTCACTGGTGGGAGGTGGCAGTCGATGAGCCTGCAGAACGGCACCACCATCGGCGACCGGTATCGACTCATCCGCCTGATCGCCACGGGCGGCATGGGCCAGGTGTGGGAGGCGCTCGACACGCGCCTGAATCGTCGCGTCGCGGTGAAGGTCCTCAAGGCCGAGTACACCAGCGATCCGGAGTTCATCGCGCGGTTCCGCGCGGAGGCCCAGACCACCGCGAAGCTGAACAACCCCGGGATCGCGAACGTCTTCGACTACGGCGAGACCCCGGATTACAACGGCGGCGACCCGCTCGCGTACCTGGTGATGGAACTCGTCGACGGTGAGCCCCTGAACTCGGTGATCTCCCGCCTCGGGCGGTTGTCGCTGACCAACACCCTCGACATGCTCGAGCAGACCGGCCGCGCCCTGCAGGCCGCGCACAGCCAGGGACTCGTCCACCGCGACGTCAAACCCGGCAACATCCTGATCACCCCCGTCGGCCAGGTGAAGATCACCGACTTCGGCATCGCCAAGGCCGTCGACTCCGCCCCGGTCACCAAGACCGGGATGGTCATGGGGACCGCGCAATACATCTCCCCGGAGCAGGCCACCGGCGACGAGGCGACCGCGGCGTCGGATGTCTACTCGCTCGGCGTCGTCGGCTACGAGGCCCTCACCGGGCGTCGTCCATTCCTCGGCGACGGTGCGATCACCGTCGCGATGAAGCACATCCGGGAGGCACCGCCACCCCTGCCGACGAACCTGCCGTCCGGGGTCCGCGAGCTCATCGAGATCACGATGGCCAAGGAGCCGCGGCAGCGTTACGCCAACGGTGGTGAGTTCGCCGACGCGGTCGCCGCCGTGCGTGCCGGGCGGCGTCCGCCGCGACCGGGCGCGATCGCCGGTGCCGCGGCAGGCGCAGCGGGAGCCGCCGCGCTCGGCGCCGCAGTCGCTCGTGGGGCCACCCCGACGGGTGCGGCCTCGCGGCCGGTGACCCCTCGGCCGACGTCGCGGACCGCGGTGGCGCCACCACCGCCGGACAACAGCTGGACCACCGGTCAGAAGGTCCTGGCCGGCATCGCGGCCGCCCTTCTCGTCGGTGCCATCGGGCTCATCGGGTTCTATCTGGTGAACAGCGGGAACGGGGACGCGGCGACACCACCGCCGCCGTCGACGACGGTCGTCGAGACCACGACCGCGGTGGAACCGACCGAGGAGCCCGACGAGCCGACCACGACTCGACGTACGACCCGTACGACCACCAGCGAAGAGACGACCAGCGAAGAGACGTCGACGGAGACGACCACGCCGCGTCAGCAGACCGACACCTCCGAGCCGCCGCCGGACCCCGGTGCCGCCACCGGGACCCCGTGTTTCCCCGGCGTACCGTTCTCACCGCTGTGCTGATGGTGCTGCGTGTACGAGCCGTGCGTTTGAGCCGATAGTTTCCGAATGACCCGTTCTGACCACAGATCCTGAGGGGCGAACCACCGAGGCCGATGTCGACACCACACCACCTCTCCGACCGCTACGAACTCGGCGAAACGCTGGGTTTCGGTGGCATGTCCGAGGTGCACTACGCGCGCGACCTGTTGCTGCACCGCGACGTCGCGGTGAAGGTGCTGCGTGCCGACCTCGCCCGTGACCCGTCGTTCTATCTCCGGTTCCGCCGCGAGGCCCAGAACGCAGCGAAGCTGAATCACCCCACGATCGTGCAGGTCTTCGACACCGGCGAGGCCGAGACCGAGGACGGCCCGCTGCCGTTCATCGTGATGGAGTACGTCGACGGCGACACCCTGCGGGATGTGTTGCGCGCCAACGGCCCGATCTCGCCGCGGCAGGCGATGACGTGGATGGCCGATGTCGCCGCGGCGATGGACTTCTCGCACCGCAACGGGATCGTCCACCGGGACATGAAGCCGGCGAACGTGATGATCGACAAGTCCGGCGCCGTCAAGGTCATGGACTTCGGCATCGCCCGCGCGATGAGCGACTCGACGTCGACGATGACCCAGACGTCCGCGGTCATGGGTACGGCGCAGTACCTGTCGCCCGAACAGGCCCGTGGCATCAAGGTCGACCCGCGCAGCGACATCTACTCGATGGGGTGCGTGCTCTTCGAGCTGCTCACCGGCGAGCCGCCGTTCACCGGGGACTCGCCGGTGGCGGTGGCACACCAGCACGTGCACGAGGATCCCCCGTGGCCGTCGCACGTCCGGCCGGAGATCCCACGCGAACTCGATTCCGTCGTCCTCAAGGCGATGAGCAAGAACAAGGACAACCGGTATCAATCAGCGGCCGACCTGCGCGCCGATCTGATCCGGGTGCTCGCCGGTGGCAAACCGTCGGCGCCGATGCTGCTCTCGGACGAGGAACGCACCGAGTTCATCGACACCGGACCGCGCCGGCCCACCCGGACGGAGACGACCGGTCCGCGTCGGCCGATCGCGGGCCGCACCTCGAACGGCAACGGCGGAAACCATCGGCGTGACGAGGACACCGAGGAGACACCCCGACGCCGCTCACGGCTCCTCATGGCCGGCGCGCTGCTCGCCGTCGTGGTGCTCGTCGGAGGTCTCTTCCTGTGGTCGCCGTGGGGTTCGGACTCGGCGGCGGAGGTGTCGGTGCCGGCGGTCTCGGGACTCAGCTCCGACGACGCGCAGGCCTCGCTGGAACGGGCCGGCTTCGAGGTCCGCGTGCTGGAGGAACCGAGCCTCGACGTCGGTGTCGGTCTCGCCACGCGGTCGACCCCGGGTGAGGGCGTGATGGCGGTCGAGGGCTCCGAGGTCGCGCTCTATGTCTCGACGGGTCCTCAGCGTGTTCGATTGCCGTCGGATCTCGTGGGAAAGACGCCGGCCGAGGCGTTGGATCAGCTCAAGGTGCTCGGGTTCACCAACGTGCGAACCGACCGCGTGGACTCGACGACCGAGATGAAGGACAAGGTGGTCTCGACGGCACCGGCCGTCGGCGCCGAGGTCCCGGTCAACGGTGCGGTCGTCGTCAACGTGGGCAACGGCCCGCGCGAGGTGACGGTCCGCGATGTCGTCGGCATGTCCGAGAGTCAGGCACGAGCCGTGCTGGAAGAGCTCGGGATGATGGTCGTCGTGGTCGCGGCCGACTCCGAGCGTCCGGCCGGAGAGGTCATCAGCACCTCACCGGGTCCCGGGTCGACCACCGAGCAGGGCAGCACCGTGCAGATCAGCGTGTCGCGGGGCAACCTCTTCACCGTCCCGAATCTCCGGGGCAAGACGCCCGCCGAGGCCCAGGCCGATCTCGAGCGGGCCGGCTGGGAGCGGTCGACGCTGACGCGGCAGACCCGCAACGTGCCGCTCGGCAGCCCCGACGACGGTCGCGTCGTCGGCCAGGAGCCGAATCCCGGGTCCCAGGCCCGCAAGAGCGGTTCGATCACGATCATCGTCGGCCAGGCGAGCCTGCTGCCGAACTGAGCTTCTCTGCTGGTTGAGCCGGCACCGAGCGGAGCCGCCGGGCCGAGCAAGCGACGAAGGAGCGCGTCGAGGTCGAGGAGCCGAGTCTCCGCTGGTTGAGCCGGCACCGAGCGGAGCCGCCGGGCGAGCAAGCGACGAAGGAGCGCGTCGAGGTCGAGGAGCCGAGTCGGAACCACTTCGGTGACCTCGCCTCTGAAGTCAGCCGACCGCGGTCGCCATCTCGGCTTCGAGGGCGGCCACGCGGGTCTCGTCGATCTCGATCCCACATGTCTTGAGCCAGTTGGCGAGCATCCGGTGACCGCCCTGGGTCAGGACGCTCTCCGGGTGGAACTGCACGCCGTGGATGGGCAGTTCACGGTGGGCCATCGCCATCACGATGCCCGACTCGGTGCGTCCGGTGACGACGAGTTCGTCGGGGATCGTCTCGGGCAGCACCGTCAGCGAGTGATAGCGCGTGGCGGTGAACGGATCCGGCAGTCCTTCGAGCACGCCGGCGTCATCGTGGAAGACCAGTGAGGTCTTGCCGTGCAGGAGTTCGGGTGCGCGGTCGACGGTGCCGCCGAACGCCGCACCGATCGCCTGATGTCCCAGGCACACACCCAGCAGCGGCAGTTCCTGTTCGGCGGCGACACGGACCATCGGCATCGTCGCCCCGGCCCGCTGGGGCGTGCCGGGACCGGGGCTGAGGAGGACGCCGTCGAATCCGGCAACGGCCTCGCGCAGATGGTCGGGATCGGCCGGGGAGAGTTGCGGGTCGTCGTTGCGCCACACGACGGCCTCGACGCCCAGCTGGCCCAAGTACTGGACCAGGTTGTAGACGAAGCTGTCGTAGTTGTCGACCACCAGAATGCGACTCACGCGAGAAAGGCTACCGCCGAAGCGGGTGGTCGGCGTCGGCGACCTGGTGAGATACCGTAGATCTCGAGTGTTTGCCAGTGGCGGGGACGAGCTCACCTTCTCCCGCCCGCGTACGACCGCCCCGGCGGTGCCGCACAACGGAGGAAGTCATGCCGAAGTCAAAAGTCCGGAAGAAGACCGATTACACCATCAACCCGGCCAGCCGGACGCCGGTCAAGGTCAAGGCCGGCCCTTCGAGCACCATCTATGTAGGCGTCATGCTCGGCCTGATGGTGCTGGGTCTCGCCTGGCTCGTCGTCTACTACCTGGCCGCCACGCCCACCGCGTACGGCGGCGAGGGCCAGGTCCTGCACTGGATGGCCGAGCTCAACTCGTGGAACTTCCTGATCGGTTTCTCGCTGATGGTGGCGGGCCTGTTGATGACGATGCGTTGGCGGTAGACGCCGACGGTCGTTCGCGTGTCGAATGCGCTGAGCTGCTGAAACACACGCGTGTAAGTTATCCACACTGTGGAAATCACATGTGTGTAAGTCATCCCCATTGTGAGTAACTCCTGTGGATAACTCTGAGGTCTCTTTCACACATGCGTGGGCAACCCCCGTCGGCGCCGGTCTGGCCGGCTGCCTCGGCGGCGTCGCGTTGGTGGTGGCGGCGGTCGTCGCCGCTGTCGATCCGGCCGGCATGGTCCTGATGGGCGTCGCCGGGATTCTTCTTCTCGTGCTCGGCGCCTACACCCTGCTGGTGCGTCCCCGACTGGCCATCACATCGGGGCTGACCCCCGCTCTGGTCCTCGGGACCTTGCGAGGCCACCGGACGTACCCCCCGGAACGCATCGAACGGATTCGGACGCTGTCAATCCGTCGGGTCGGCCGGCGGGTCGGACAGCTGGAGATCGACGTTCTCGACGACGACGCAGCCGGCACGACCGCGCACGACCGCGGCGTCGGCCCTCGCGACGACACCCGACTCGTGGTCTTCAGCCGCTGGGACCTCGGGACCGACCTGCCGACCGTGGTCGACGCGCTGCGCGACGCCGGCTTCGTCGTCGACGAGGGATAGGTCGCGCCGCAGCTCAGCGGATGTAGACGAGCCCGTCGTACGCGACGCCCGCGCCGATGCTGAGCCCCAGCGCCACGACGAACAGTGCGGCGAGCGCGATCCAGCCGACACGACTCGCGGCCTGGGGAGTCCGACGACCCGCGGGCAGCACGGCGTCGGGGAGGTACACGACGGCCGCGGTGGCGGCCGCTCCGAAGGCGAGCCCGCCGAGATGCCCGAGGACCGAGATGCCGGGCAGGGAGAACGACAGCACCACGTTGAAGCCGATGATGAGCAGAACCGGGACCGGGGACACGCGGGCCTTGAGGATGATCACGAGCATCGCGCCCATGAGTCCGTAGATGGCTCCGGAGGCTCCGGCGGTCAGGGCGCGGTCGTCCTCGAAGAGCATGACGGCAGCGCTGCCGCCGAGCAGTGCGATCGAGTAGACGGCCAGGTATCGGCCGATGCCGAGGGCGAGTTCGAGATCGCGGCCGAGGATGTAGAGCGACAGCATGTTGACGGCCACGTGCATGACGCTGAAATGCAGGAAGCCCGCGGTGAGGAGACGCCAGTACTCACCAGCTGCGACGTCGCTCTTGAGGAGATCGCCGGCGCCGAAGATCGCCGCACCGCCGGGATCGCCCACTCCGGCCTGGAGAACGCACAGCGCGAAGATCAGCAGGTTGACCGCGATGAGCGCGTACGTGGCGTAGGGCTGCGTCGGGGCCGTGCGGGTGCGCGCCATCACGGGGACACCGCGGCGTGGGCCGCCGAGCGACGGCGACCGTTGCACGCCGTCGTTGCGGAGGCACTCGAGACAGTGCTGGCCGACCGATGCCGGACGCAGGCACTCGGGACACGCCGGCCGTCCGCACCGGCTGCAGGACAGGCCGGTGGGACGGTCGGGATGCCGGTAACACACCGCCCGCTGCGGGGCGGTGTGTTCCGGAGAGGTCAGTTGACCTCGATCTTCTCGATGACGACCTCGTCGAGCGGGCGGTCGCTGCGGTCGGTCGACGTCGTGGCGATCGCGTCGACGACCTGCTGCGAAGCCGGATCGGTGACCTCACCGAAGATGGTGTGGCGACGGTTGAGGTGCGGGGTCGGGCCGACGGTGATGAAGAACTGCGAGCCGTTGGTACCCGGGCCGGCGTTGGCCATCGCGAGCAGGTACGGACGGTCGAACTGCAGCTCCGGGTGGAACTCGTCGCCGAACTGGTAGCCGGGGCCGCCCATGCCGGTTCCGGTCGGGTCGCCGCCCTGGATCATGAAGCCGGAGATGACGCGGTGGAAGACCGAGCCGTCGAAGAACGGGCCGGAGTTGCCGCCGGACGCGTTGGGCTTGCTGTACTCCTTGCTGCCGTCGGCCAGCCCGACGAAGTTCTCGACCGTCTTGGGTGCGTGGTTCGGGAACAGGTCGACCTTGATGTCGCCGCGATTCGTGTGGATGACTGCGGAGCTTTTCGGTGTAGTCATCCCTCCATCCAACCACTCACCCGGATCCGCTGGTCGGAACACGGCCCCGAGGTGCGCAGATGCACCGGGCGGGGTGGCAGCGGCGCACACCGGCTGGCACTCTTGAGCCCATGTCCAAGAACTACCTCTTGACCGCGCTGGGTGTGGTCGCCGCGTCCGTCACCGCCGCCGTCGTCGTCGGCTCGCTGCGTCGCGCCCGACGCGTGGTGGCCCCGGTGTCCCCGACCGTCCCGCGGATCGAGGAGGTCCGCGAGGCGCTCGCCGAGAGCACCGAGACGCAGGCTTCGTGACCCGCCGCGGCCGACGCGACACCGGGCCGCTCGCCACGCACGGGTAATTTGGTCTCGTGACCTCAGACGACGAGCGCTCCCCGAACCCGCCGCCGGGGTCCGGCGGCGCAGACGACCGGACCCGCGAGTCCTGGTCGGCGCCCGAGAGCTCCGCACCGACGAGCAACCCGGCGCCGTGGGAACGGTCCCCCGCACGACCTGCGGGCTCGCCGACCTCGTCGCAGGGAGCCGACGCTCCCGACCGTTCCGACGGCCGGCCGGCGCCCCGCGGTGACTTCACGCCGCCGCCGGGGGGTCGACCACCCACCAGACCCGGGCCCCCGCCGGGCCGGCGACCGGCCCCGCCGCGCGGTGACTCGTTCGGGACGTCTGGTCCCTCCGGGGGACCGCACCCGCCCGGTGCGCCGCGTCCGCGGCCGAGCGGCCCCGGGCCCGTGCCGGCCGGGCCGGTGGCGGGCGCCAACCCCACCGTGCAGCGCCCAGGCGGCAATTCGTCCGGCCCGGGTCCGCGACCGCCGATGCCATCCGGTCCGCCCGGACGCCGACCCCCACCCGGTCAACGCCCGGGCCCGGGAGGAGTGCCGTTCGCGAAAGGCGCTCCGCCACAAGGCAATAGGCCCACAGATGGCTCCCGTCCACCCTTCGCCGGGCCCCGGCCGGGTGCAGCCCCGGGCGGACGACCCGACTCCGCCGGTCGGGATTCCGACCGGGACGATCACGCGACACAGGTGGTGGGTGCGGGCGGGCTGGCAGTCGGTCTGTCCGGCGATCCGTCTCCCGACACGCGCGTCGTGGACGGTCCCGCCGCGGCCGGCACACCCGCTGTCGCCGACCGCCCGGACACCGAGACCTCGGGCCCTGCCTCCCCGGCGACCCAGGCCTACTCAGCAGTCGAACCCGCCAAAAGTTCGGAGGACAGCGTGGCTCCCCAGTCCGGTGCCGGTCCGCGCGTCAATCGGATGGCGTTGTGGGCCCTGGCGTTGTCGATCCTCGGGATCACCTTCATCGTGGGACTGGTCCTCGGATACCGTGCGCGCACCCAGATCCGGCAGCGTCGCGAGGCGGGTCTCCCCTTCGCCACCGCCGCCATCTGGGTCGGCTGGGCCTACGCCGGGGTCTTCGTCTTCGGGCTGCTCGTCTACGGGTGGATTCTGTTCATCGCCTGAGCCGGACGGACAAGCGGCAAGCCGCCCTCCGCGTCCCCCTCTGCTCCCTGAGGAGCGAGCTCGCGGGCGTCCCCCTTTGCTCCCTAAGAACGCGGTGATCAAACCCAAGCCACACATGCCGGCGGTTGCTGGTGGTTTCGTCGTCGACGATTTCACCTTCGACGCCGACGCGAACACATTGACCTGCCCCAACAACCTGACCCGGCCGGTCAGCGCGAAAGGCCACGTCACCTACGGTGCGGCCTGCCAAGACTGCCCACTTCGGGCACGGTGCACCACCGCGGTTCGTGGACGCAAAATTAGTTCGGCGAACACCACCAACTCCAGCGCGAACACCGACAACACTTCTCTGACAAGACTATTGCCGACACCTACCGCCAGCATCGACCCATGGTCGAACGGACGATTGCCTGGCTCACCCGCGGTAACCGGCGGGTGCCCTACCGTGGAATCGAACGCAACAACAACTGGCTGCACCACCGCGCCGCCGCGATCAACCTACGCCGCCTGATCACCCTCGGACTGACTATCACCAACGGCACCTGGACACTGGCCACCGCCTGAACCGCGGCACCGCCGCCCCACCTAGATCGATCACCACGACCACACCCCGGAACCGACACATCCCCGCAGCAGGAACCTCAACCCAGGCTGGACCCTAATTCAGCAGGCTCCTAATCCCAAAGAACGACATAATCATTGCTCCCTGAGGTGCGAGGAGCGTTAGCCGCCGGGCCGAGCAAGCGACGAAGGAGCGCGTCGAGGTCGACGAGCCACGAAGGGCCTGGTGAGACAGGTTGCGGAGCCCTTCGTGGCTCGCTTCGCTCGCACCTCAGCCTGGATCCGTGAAGGAGTTCAGGTGGGGTGGGGTTGGGGCGCGTGATCGTCTGATTGTGTTGTGGGCGTGTGGTATTCGCTGACCTGTGTCAGCCTTTTCACTGGGGTTCCTTGGTCGTGGGTGGGCGGGTGGCGACGTCAGGTCAGGTGGTGTTGGCCGCGGCCCACAGCGCGGTGAAGGCGTGTTGGGTGGGCCAGTGTCGGGGTAGGTGCAGCACCGGTGTTCGTGCTGGTCGCGCTAGTCGGGCGGGTATCGCGATGAGGGTGCGGCGCAGCGTAGCGCCCCGCGCGGCACGCAGTGTGGGGGTGTTGGTGAGTGCGGCGAGGGTGCGCATCAGGTTGTGGCTGATCGCGGTCAGCGCCAGCCAGGCGGCGTTAGCACCGAACCGTCCGGAGGGCAGATGCGCCAGCGGTCCGTCGATGAGGTCGGCGAACACGGTTTCGATGATGGCGTGGCGGCGGTGAGTGAGGTCGGCGGTGACGGTGTCGTCGGTGGTGTTGGTGAAAAACGAGTGGTACCGCCACGCAGGCATCAACGTGTCGGTGCCGGCGGGGTGGTGGGCTGTGACCCGCCGCACGATCAGTCGCGCGGTGRCCGGCTGGGCGGAGTCCGGTTGCACGGTGTAGGWGGTYTCGGCGACTTCGGCATCAGAGATCAGTTCGCCGGTGTCGGGGTCGGTGACCGCCCCGGGATAGTGCACCGGSGTCCAGGCGTCGTCTCCGATCGCGGTGATGGCGCGGGTGATCGCGGTGTTGGTGCGCAGGACCAGCGAGAACGTCGCTCCGAGGCGTTGACAGGTACGCATCACCGCAGCGGTGCCATAGGCGGCGTCGCCGCGCACGGTGATCTCCCCGCTCGCCCCACACCGGCGTGCGGTGGTCAGGGTTTCAGCGATCATTCTCGCTGCCCCGTTCCCGGAAGCGGTGCGCCCGGCGCGTAGCCAGGCGTTGSCGATCACCGGGGCATGCCCGGCTGCGGACAGAGTGGTGACCTGCGGGGACAACCCTTTGCGCAGGAGTTCACGCCCGGCGATTTTGGCGTGCCCGTAGGAGCCGCCTTCTTTCTGGTAGCCGTAGACCGGGCGTAGTAGTGAGTCAATGTCGACAAATACCTGGGACCCGTCGGTGGGCAGCAGACCCGCCGTGGCGCACATCGCCGGCAATGTGTGGGTCATCACCGCGTTGAGTGCTCGGGCGTGTCCGGGGGTGAACTCGCGCAGCGTTTGCCCGATCGTGGCTGGGGCGTACACGCGGTACAACAGGCGGGGGTGCCCACCACTGCGGACCCTTCCGAGGTCGTCGATACTGTCAGCGCCGCAACACAATCCGGCGATCACGGTCAACAGTTTCGCCTCGAGGTTGGCCCCGGCGGAGGCGACCTGGGTGGTACCGAGATCGACCCGGTCGCCCAGCGATGCGGCCAACCCGGTCGACTCGGCCACTCTCATGACCGGTACCAGCCCGGCGTGCGACACCAGGTTGTCGTCGTCGAAGACCGCGGACTCGGCGGAGAACGTGTGCTATACTTTCACTGAAAATGCCTTTTGACTGGTTTGTTTTGTTGTCTCAACACCACCAATCATTCCAGCTCAGAGGGCATTTTCTTGTCATCGACACCCCGCACCCATCCACGGATCCAGGCTCAGGGAGCGGAGGGGGCCACGGCTTCCGCAAGCTCCGGGCGCTCCTCAGCTCAGGGCGCGGGGGTGGACGGCGTGTAGCGCAACCAGTCGACCGTCATGGTTGCCGGGCTCGGAGTCGTCGACGACGGGGGCCCGGGCCAGATGCCGCCGACCGCGACGTTGAGCAGCGCGTACATCGGCTTGTCGAAGACCCACCGTTCGTCGCCGGTGAGCGAGGAGCGGTTGATCGTGTAGACCGCGTTCCCGTCGATGGTGAAACGGATCTGCGACGACGACTTGGTCACCGCGTAGACGTGGAAGTCGCCCGGATCGATGCCGGTGAGGTCGTGGCCCCGCTCCCAGCGGCCGGCGAGCGGTCCCGGCAGCGGCAGTCCGGGGAGGAGATCGGCGAGCGAGAGATCGAGTGATCCCATCGCGGTGCCCAGCGCCGTCGGGCCGTGCACGCCCACGTGGACCCAGTCGGAGGTGTTGATCGTCTCGGCGATGTCGACCTCGCCGGCCGCCGGGTACCCGACGGAGTCGATGTCGCTCCCCAGCAGCCAGAACGCCGGGTGCAACCCGCGACCCTGCGGCAGGGAGATGCGCGCGGAGATCGTCCCGTAGGTGAACTCGAAGCTGTCCTTGGTGGTGAGCCGGGCCGACGTCCAGCCGCCGGTCGCCGCGCGGCGCGCCTCGATGAGCAGGTTGCCGTTGCCGTCGAGTCGCGAGTTCAGCCGATCGGCGGTGTAGTTCTGCACCTCGTTGTTGCCCCAGCCGCCGGCGCCGGTCTCGTGCTGCAGCGCCGACGGGAGAGTGCCGGCGGCGCCATCGAATTCGAGGCTGAACGGCTCGTCGGCGTGGGCGGCCGCCGGCACGGACAGTGCTGCCGCGGCTGTCAGTGCGGTGACGGCGGCGACGGGCGCGAGGTGCGCTCCCAGTCGGCGGAGGAGTCCTCGAGGTTGAGGTGTGACAGTCATGGAGAACAAGTACCACACGTCACTTCTGTCTCATATGCCTCGTTCGTCACATTCGCCGGTCAGGCGCCTGCGGAGTCCGGGAACGCGGGACGTCCCCAGCGGCCCGCGAACGCGACCTCGGACAGCGGGAGCCGGGTGCGGGGTTTCTCGTCGCGGGCGCGGATCTCCTCGGGAAGGGACGCCGGGTCGGCGAGCGCGCCGACTCCGAGCAGCACCAGCGGTCGTTTGTCGGCGGGGATCCCGAAGATGTCCCGGGCTGCCTCGGCGTCGAAACCGGCCATCGGATGGGCATTGAAGCCGAGGGCCTCGGACTGCAGGATCATCTGCGCCACCGCCAGTCCACAGTCGACGGCCCCGTACGTGTGGGCCTTCGCGTCGTCGGGGTCATCGGTGGTACAGACCAGGATCAGGGCTGCCGAGCGCGGCGCCCACCCCGAGTTCCCCCGGGTCAGGACGCCGGCGAGGGCGTCGAACGTCGGGTCGCCGCGCAGTCCCGCGATGAAGCGCACCGGCTGCACCCGGCCCCAGGTGGGAGCCCAGCGCCCGGCGTCGACGATCGTGGTGACGTCGTCGAGCGAGATGGTCGAGGACGGATCGTAGCCGCGGGCGCTGCGGCGGCCCGAGATGAGTTCGTGCATCCGCCCGAGGGTAGTGGCGCGGCGATCGCCGGGCTCGCTGTCAGGAGTCGGTGCGTGCGACGCCCACGGGACCGGTCGCCGGGAGCGAAGCGAGCGGGACCGAATCAGCACCGTCGGGAAGTTGCACCGCGGCGACCTCGGCCTGCGGATCGGTGGGCTCGTCGCGCATCACGAACAGCAGGACCGTGCCGAGTGCAAGGAGCGCGAGACCGCTCGCCAGCGACGCCGCGTGCATGCCGTCGACGAAGGCCTGCTTCGCGGCGGTGGCCAACCCCTCTCCGGCCGAACCCATGTCGGTCGCCCGGTGCAGGGTCTCGCCCAGGGTGTCGCCGAACGACCAACCCCGGTCGCCGTCTCGGAACACGAGGGTGGCCAGCGATCCGAGAAGGGCCAGGCCCATCGCGGTCCCGAGCTCGAAGCTCGTCTCCGAGATGCCCGACGCGGCGCCCGACCGCTCCGGCGGCACCGAGCCGACGACCACGACCGACACCAGGCTGAACTGGATGCCGTAGCCGACGCCCGCGATCGTCGTGCACAGCACGTACACCCAGACCGGGGTCGAGGTGCCGAGGGTCAGCATGCCGAGATTGCCTGCGGCGGCCAGGCCGACAGAACCGACGAAGGCCAGCCGGGTGCCCAGGAACGCGGCGACCCGGGTCGCGCCGATGGAGAACACCGCCACCGCGACGGCCATCGGGAGGCCGGCGATGGCCGCGGCCAGGACATCGTGGCCCATGACCGACTGGAGGTAGACGCCGGTCAGGTACGACATGCCGCCGAGGGCCATCATGCCCATCAGCGCAACGGCGACCGCTCCGCTGAACTGCGCATTGCCGAACAGCTTGAGGTCCAGGAGCGGTGACGTGACCCGGCGCTGGTGCAGCAGGAATGTGACGAGCAGCGCGGCACCCACCACTCCGGCGACGACCACGCCGGTCGTGGCGCCTTCGCTCGCGACCGTCTTGACGGCATAGACGAGCGGGAGGATTCCGGCCATCGAGAGCACGACGCCGACGACGTCGAACGGGTCGTTCGTCGCGGCCCGGTACTCGGGGATCAGGCGCGGCCCGAAGACGAACAGTGCGGCGAGCACCGGGACGTTGATGAGGAAGACCACGCCCCACCAGAAGTGGTGCAGCAGAACGCCTCCGATGACCGGGCCGACCGCACTGCCGCCGGCGAACGCCGCGGTCCACACACCGATCGCGCGCCCGCGCTCGCGGGCGTCGGGGAACATGTTGGCGATGAGCGACAGGCTCGAGGGCAGCAGGGTGGCACCGCCGATGCCCATGAGGGCGCGCGCCGCGATCAGGATCTCGGGCGAGGGTGCGAAAGCAGCGATGACCGACGCGATGCCGAACAGGGCGGCGCCGGCGAGGAGGATGCGTCGACGGCCGACGCGGTCCCCGACATTGCCCATCGTGATGAGCAGCCCGGCGATGAGGAAGCCGTAGATGTCGAGAATCCACAGCTGCTGGGCTGCGGACGGCGCGAGGGCATCGGTGATCGACGGGATGGCGAGGTACAGCACCGAGACGTCCATCGAGACCAGGAACACCGGCAGGGTCAGCACGGCCAGTCCCAGCCACGTTCGCCGGTCGGCGGTACCCGAGGTGGTCGGGCGGAGCCGGTTCGACGGGTCGAGCTGGGCGGACATCATTCCTCCTTCGCGGCAGACGGCAGCTACCTGCGCGTACGGTGTACGCGGGTCAGCGTACGGGGATGAGTACGCTGTACGCAATCGGATTATTCCCGCCCTGAGCAGGAGGAACGAGAACGTGACGGCCGACACCTCGAAACTGTCGACGGCGACGATCGTCGATGCCGCCATCGCCGTGGCCGACGATGCCGGGATCGGCTCGCTGTCGATGCGGCGGGTCGCCGAGAAGCTCGGGGTCGGGGCCATGTCGCTGTATCGCCACGTCGAGGACAAGGACGCGCTGCTGCAGGCGATGTCGACCGAGGTCGGACGGCGGTTCCCGTACCCCGTCGACACCGCGCCCGAGTGGCGGGCACGGGTCGGGATCGCCGTCGACGTCGACTGGGACCTCTACACCCGGCATCCGTGGGTGGTCCTGGCCTACTCATCGCCCCGGCACAGTTACGGCGAGGATTCGCTGGCGTGCCTCGACTGGCTGGCGGCCGGATTCCTCGAGCTCGGCGTCGGCATCGAACGCGCCACCGACATGGCGCTGTCGGTCTGGAGCTTCGTCCACGGCGTCGCCCTTGTCGCGGTGAGCGATCAGTTGCTTCACGACGACGCCCTGCTGCCGTCCGCGGGACTGGCCGAGGTGATCTCGGGGGAGTCAGAGGTCGAAGTCCCGTCGCATCTCGCCCGCCTCGCCGGCCGTCGCGATGCCGGCCGGCTGCTCGATCCCCGGGCGCGCCTCGACGCCGGAATCGATTACCTCTGCCTGGGATTCGCGGCGTCGGCGGTGTGACAACCTTCGGCTCCCTGAGAGGCGAGCGAAGAGGGTTTTTCTGCTCCCTGAGGTGCGAGCGTAGCGGGTCGTCTCCTGCTCCCTGAGGTGCGAGCGTAGCGTGCCTCGAAGGGTCTCGCACGGCATCTCACCAGGCCCTTCGAGGCTCGTCGCTATCGCTCCTCGCACCTCAGGGAGCAGAGGGTCCGCTCGTCGCGCTTGGGGGCAGAGGGGGTCCGCTCGTCGCGCTTGGGGGTAGAGGGGTCGCGCTCCTCGGGGAGCAGGGCAAGCGGTTGTCACATGGCGTGGGGGAACACGGTCAGCATGTGCGCGCCGAACCACGAGCTGCCGACCACGATCGGCACGACGATCAGTCCCGCGACCACCGGCCGCATCCGCGCCAGCGCCATCGCCAGCGGGATCAGCAGGACGAAGGCGGGCAGCAGCAACCGGGGCCGGCTCATCATCAGTCCGCTCGACAGCACGATCTGCGCGACCAGCAGCGAACCGTAGAGCAGGACCGGCCACGGCACCCGTGACCAGACGGCGACGCCCAGCATCACCAGCGTGCTCAGCACGATCCACGACGTGGCCACGGGGGCGATCTCGGCCGAATGGACGAGCATTTCGTTGATGAACTCGAAAGCGGCCACGCCCCAGTCGAACTGGGTGTCCCAGCCCTCGGTCTGGATGCGGAACCACCCGGTCGGCGACCCGGTGTGCGCCCACACCACGCAGAGATAGGCGAGGTAACCGAGCGGGCTGATGACGATGGCGACGACCGCGCGAACGCGTGCCGCTCTCGGGACGTCGGTGCCGCGCGCCTGCCACAGGAACACGAGGGCGGCGAGCATCACGACCCCGATCAGGACCGCCGCCGTCGGCCGGCACAGCCCGCAGAGCCCCGCGACGACGCCGGCGAGGAGCCAGCGCTTCTCGAGGACCCCCACCAGCGCCCACACCGCGAGCGCGCAGAACAGCGCCTCGGTGTAGGCCATGTTCAGCACGATCGACATCGGCGTCGCCGCGAAGAGCACCACCAGGAACAGTCCGGTTCCGCGTTCGGGTGCCGGGCCGATCGGGGACCGTCGTGCCATGAGTCGGGCGCACACCATTCCGAGACGTGCTGCACCGATCGCCGCCACGCATCCCAGGATCAGGTTCACCGTGATCGCCGCACCGAAGGGACTCAGGCCCGGCAGCTTCGCGATCAAGCCCACCAGGTACGGGTAACCGGGAAAGAAGGCGTACGCGGTGTCGACGGTGTGCAGACCCCGGGCGTCGGTGAGCGTGTAGGGCACGCCGTCGTAGCCGTGGGTCGCGATCGCGATCATCCACTGCCCGTCCCAGACCGCCAGGGAGTCGCCCAGCGTGGTGCCGCGGAGATCGGCGAACCGCGCCAGGACGAGGATGCCGATGGCGCGGATGACGAGAAAAACGAGCAGCGCGTCGAGCCACCAGCGATGGCTGCGGACCGCGGCGGGAGACGAACCGAGCGGACCGAAATAACCGCGGGTCATCGACGCCAGTCGACGACCGTACCCGTTCGTACCGACGGGACCGGTTCCGGTGTCACCGACGTCGGTTGGGGAGGCCACGCGAGCGATCCTAGGGCGGATCACCTCGGTCCGGTCCCGTCGGGTGGGGCGGAGACCAGGTCAGAGCGGTCGCGGCGGTCCCGGTAAGGTTGTCCCGGCAAGTTGACGTCTATCGACCGGCACACTGGCCGGCGGGAGGTAACTCGACGTGGCCCTCGTGGTGCAGAAGTACGGCGGATCCTCGGTCGCAACGGCCGAACGCATCCGTCGCGTCGCCGAGCGGATCGTCGAGACCAAGAAGCAGGGCAACGACGTCGTCGTGGTCGTGTCCGCGATGGGCGACACCACCGATGAGCTGCTCGACCTCGCCCAGCAGGTCAACCCGGCGCCGCCGGCCCGTGAGATGGACATGCTGCTGACCTCGGGTGAGCGGATCTCGAACTCGCTCGTCGCGATGGCGATCAGCTCGATGGGCGCGCAGGCGCAGTCGTTCACCGGCTCGCAGGCCGGTGTCATCACGACGAGCAGCCACGGCAAGGCCAAGATCATCGACGTCACGCCCGGGCGCGTTCGCAGCGCACTCGACGAGGGCAAGATCGTGCTGGTCGCCGGTTTCCAGGGCGTCTCGCAGGACACCAAGGACGTGACCACACTGGGACGCGGCGGCTCCGACACCACCGCGGTCGCGCTGGCGGCCGCGCTCGAGGCCGACGTCTGCGAGATCTACACCGACGTCGACGGCGTCTACTCGGCCGATCCGCGGATCGTGCCCGACGCCCGCCGTCTCGACACCGTCTGCTTCGAGGAGATGCTCGAGCTGGCTGCCTGTGGCGCCAAGGTGCTGATGCTGCGGTGCGTCGAATACGCGCGCCGATACAACGTTCCCGTTCACGTGCGCTCGTCGTACTCGACCAAACCCGGCACCATTGTGACCGGATCGATGGAGGACATCCCCGTGGAAGAAGCCATTCTCACCGGCGTCGCACATGACCGCAGCGAGGCCAAGATCACCGTCGTCGGCCTCGATGACAAGCCCGGTTACGCCGCGCGGGTGTTCCGCGCCGTGGCCGACGCCGAGATCAACATCGACATGGTGTTGCAGAACGTCTCGAAGGTCGACACCGGCAAGACCGACATCACCTTCACCCTGCCGCGCGAGCTCGGGCCGCTCGGCGTCGAGAAGCTCACCAAGCTGCAGACCGAGATCGGGTTCACCGATCTGCTCTACGACGATCACATCGGCAAGGTGTCGCTCGTGGGCGCGGGCATGAAGTCGCACCCCGGTGTCACGGCCACCTTCTGTGAGGCCCTCAGCGAGGCCGGCGTGAACATCGAGCTGATCTCCACCTCGGAGATCCGGATCTCGGTGCTGTGCCGGGACACCGAACTCGACGACGCGGTGCGCGCTCTGCACGCCGCCTTCGATCTCGGCGGCGAAGAAGAAGCCGTCGTCTACGCCGGAACGGGGCGATAGCAGTGGGCGTACGTATCGGAGTCGTGGGCGCGACCGGTCAGGTCGGCGCCGTCATGCGAACCCTGTTGGCGGAGCGCAACTTCCCGGCCGACGAGGTGCGCTTCTTCGCGTCCTCGCGCTCGGCGGGCAAGAAGCTGCCGTGGGGCGACGGCGAGATCGTCGTCGAGGACACGGCCACCGCCGACCCGTCCGGACTCGACATCGCGCTGTTCTCGGCGGGTGCCACCATGTCGCGCGAACAGGCGCCGCGGTTCGCCGAGGCCGGCGTGACCGTCATCGACAACTCGTCGGCGTGGCGCAAGGATCCCGATGTGCCGCTGGTGGTCTCGGAGGTCAACGGTGAGCTGGCGAAGAACCCGCCCAAGGGCATCATCGCCAACCCGAACTGCACCACGATGGCCGCCATGCCGGTCCTCAAGCCGCTCCACGATGAGGCGGGCCTGCAGCGACTGATCATCTCGAGCTACCAGGCGGTCTCGGGTAGCGGTCTGGCCGGTGTCGACGAATTGGCCACCCAGGTGCGTGCGGTTGCCGGCGACGCGGAGAAGCTCGTGCACGACGGTTCCGCCGTGGACTTCCCCGCCCCGAACAAATACGTCGCGCCCATCGCGTTCAACGTCGTGGCGCTCGCGGGTTCGCTCGTCGACGACGGTTCGGGTGAGACCGACGAGGACCAGAAGCTGCGCAACGAGTCGCGCAAGATCCTCGGGCTGCCCGAACTCCTCGTGAGCGGAACCTGCGTACGCGTGCCGGTGTTCACCGGCCACTCGCTGTCGATCAACGCGGAGTTCGCGAACCCGCTGTCGGCGGCACGTGCACAGGAGATCCTCGGTGGCGCAGCGGGTGTGGAGCTCGCGGACGTGCCGACGCCACTGGCCGCCGCCGGCAAGGATGCCTCGCTGGTCGGCCGGATCCGGCAGGACCCGGGTGTTCCGGACGGCCGCGGTCTCGCGCTGTTCGTCTCAGGGGACAACCTCCGGAAGGGCGCTGCCCTCAACACGATTCAGATCGCCGAGCTGCTCGTCTAGAGCACCTCAGGTGGCGGGGGCGATACAGCAGCCGCCGCTTCGGTGATGATCGCGCGCATCGACGCCTCCGCGACCTCCGGGTCGTGGAGGCGTATTGCTCTGGCGACGTCGTCGTGCAGTGCGATGGCCACCGGATTCGGTGTCGCGGGCATCATTCCGTGGTGGGTGCGGCCGGCGAGGACCTCGTTCACCACCCCGGTGAGCGACCGGAACATCTCGTTGCCGCTGGCCTCCAAGAGCGTTCGATGAAAGACCTTGTCGGCCAGCAGGTACGACTCGAGGTCGCCGTTGCGCCCGTGTACCGACATGTCCGACACGGCTGCCGCCAGGATGCGGCACTGGTGCTCGTTCGCGCGCTCGGCGGCGAGGGCCGCCGCCACCGGCTCGAAGCCGCGTCGTAGCTCCGAGAGGGTGGCGAGGAACTCGGCGCGGTCGGCGCCGTCGAGGCGCCAGCGGATCAGCCGGGCGTCGAACACGCTCCATCGGGTCCGCGGCTGGATCGTGATGCCGACGCGGCGCCGGGATTCGACGAGGCCCATCGACTCGAGAACCCGGATCACCTCGCGGGATACCGTCCGCGACACCCCGTGGTCGGCGCTGATGGCGTCGAGGGTCAGCACGCTGCCGGCCGGCTGCGCTCCCGAGACGATGCGTCGGCCGATGGCCGCGAGGATCTCGTCGTGCCGCTCGCCTGTGCTCCGTGTGCCCTGACTCACCGTTTCATCTTCTCATTCATCGAGGTACGGACAAATGTGCGTACTTAATGGTCGCGAGGGCTTGCAAAAGTATGACTATTGAGGCAGCCTACGTGATCAGCAGCACAGCGTGGTGAGGAGTGAACATGCGATCGCCGATCGTCGTCATGGGGGTGTCGGGGTCCGGGAAGTCGACCGTCGGGGCGGCGTTGGCACAGCGCCTGCGGGTGCCGTTCGCCGACGCCGACGACTTCCACCCCGCCGAGAACATCGCCAAGATGTCGGCGGGAGAACCGCTCGACGACGACGACCGCCGACCCTGGCTCGAGTCGATCGGCGTCTGGCTCGCCGAACACGCCGACGGCGGTGTCATGAGCTGCTCCGCGCTCAAACGGCATTACCGCGACCTTCTTCGTGATCACGCACCGACGACGCTGTTCGCGCATCTGGCCGGGTCGGTCGAGGTCATCTCGCGACGGCAGGCATCACGCCCGGGGCATTTCATGCCACCGACCCTGCTCGCCTCGCAGTTCGAGACCCTTGAACAGCTGACCCCCGACGAACGCGGCCTGACCGTCGACGTGGACCAGAGCGTGGACGCCATCATCGACGAACTGGTCGAGGCCCTCTCGAACAGTTCCGATCTCGACGCCGAGGAGAACTGATGTCGCCGACCACCACGATTCTCGCCGCGAGCACAGATCTGCCGCAGCCGGTCGCGCCCGGCTGGCAACTCATCGTCGCGGCGCTGGCGGGTATCGCCGTCATCGTCGTGGCGATCACGATCGCCAAGGTCCATCCCTTCCTCGCGTTGGTGGGCGGCGGCGCGACCGTCGGCATCGTCGCGGGTGAGTCGATCCCGACGGTCCTCGAGTCGTTCACCGCCGGATTCGGCACCACCGCAGCGGGAGTCGGCATCCTGATCGCACTCGGCGCCATGTTCGCCAAGCTGCTGGCCGACTCCGGTGGTGCCGACGAGATCGTGGACACGATCGTTGGTCACGCCTCACCGCGGATGCTGCCGTGGGCGATGGCGCTCGTCGGCGCCATCATCGGTCTGCCGATGTTCTTCGAGATCGGTCTCGTTCTCTTGATGCCGGTGATCTACCTGGTGGCCCGACGCTCGGGTCTCGGCCTGATACCGATCGGCATTCCCGCACTGGCCGGGTTGTCGGCGATGCACGGGTTCGTCCCGCCGCATCCCGGCCCGCTCGTGGCGATCGACGCCCTCGGCGCGGATCTCGGCATGACACTCGGAATCGGTGTGCTGGTTGCCATCCCGACCATCATCGTGTCCGGGCCGCTCTTCGGCGTGCTCGCCGGGCGATGGGTGACGGTCGAGGCCCCGACGACCTTCGACGTCGATCCGTCCGACGGCCCGACCACCAAGCGACCGTCCTTCGGGATCACCATGTTCAGCGTTCTGCTGCCCGTCTTGCTGATGCTCGGCAAGGCACTCGCCGAGATCTTCATCGCCGACGAGGACCAGCCCGTGCGCAAGGTCCTCGACATCCTCGGCACGCCCCTCATCGCGCTGCTCATCGCGGTGATCGTCGCGATGTTCACCCTCGGCCGCGGTTCCGGCATGGATCGCGAGACCATCTCGAAGTGCACGGGCGCGGCACTCCCCGCGATCGCGGGCATCCTGCTGATCGTCTCCGCGGGTGGCGGATTCAAGGAGGTCCTCGTCGACACCGGGATCGGCACCCTGCTCGCCGACTGGGCGACCGGCGCGAACGTCTCGGTGCTCCTGCTGGCCTGGACGCTCGCGGCGCTGATCCGCCTGGCGACCGGATCGGCGACCGTTGCCACGATCACCGCGTCGTCGCTGATCCTGGGTCTGGTCGACGGGATGGGTTCGGGAGAACTCTCGCTGGTCGTCCTGGCGATCGGTGCCGGGTCGGTGTTCCTGTCCCACGTCAACGACGCCGGTTTCTGGCTGGTCAAAGAGTACTTCGGGATGACCGTCGGCCAGACCTTCAAGACCTGGTCGATGATGGAGACGGTCCTCTCGGTGACCGGATTGATCGTGGTACTCGCACTCGGTCTGGTCATCTGAGCCGGCCCTCTGTGCGGTAGCTTGACCACTCATGACACGGAAGATGCGGGTCCGGGCGGCGGTGGTCACCGGGGTTCTGACGTTGGCGGCGACGCTCGCGTACCCCGCAGCGGCACAACCCGATTCGCCGAGCACCGGACTCGGACCGAGCGACACCTCGCTCATGCACGGCGACCTCGCCTCCACGGACTCCACGGCGCATCGAGGCCCCGGCCGCGGGGCTCGACTGGCCGGCTCCTCGATCCCGGGCGGCGCCTGCGCGGCAACGTTCGTGGGACGCGACGGGATGCCCGTCGCGTTGTGTACGCAATTCGTCGGATCGTCGCCACCGGCATTCGCGGTGCCGTCGGTCGTCCTCTTCGATCCCCGGACCGCGCAACCACTGGCGTCGACGCAGCTGACGAAGGGCGGACTGCTCGGCGGCGTGTACGGCTATCTCGACGATCGCGACCGGGTGGTCGTCGCCGACGGGTCCGGGTCGATTCTCCGTGTCGCGCATGCGAAGACGGCCAGCGGCTGGCGGGTGTTCGTCGACGATCGGGTCGACGTCGACCACGCGATACCGGCGGGTGACGCGATCACCGGCCTGGCGCCCGACTTCGACGGCCGCGTGTGGTTCGCGACGACGCGCGGGGTGGTCGGGACAGTCGACCGGCACGGCGCTGTGCGGTCCACCCGGCTGCCCGCGGGAGAGGAACTCGGCAACGGCCTGTCGATCCGGCGGACGGGGGCGTCGATCCTGACGACGCACGCGCTCTACGAGATGCGTGCCGATCCGGGTGCGGCACCGGAGGTCGTCTGGCGTCGCGCCTATGACCGGGGGTCGGCACGCAAACCCGGACAGCTCACCTGGGGCTCGGGGACGACGCCGACGTACTTCGGTCCCGGTGGCGATGGCTGGGTCGCAATCGTCGACAACGCGGAACCGCCGGATCTCCGAGTGCTGCGCAGCGATGACGGCTCCGAGGTCTGCCGCATGCGGGCCTTTTCGACGTCCGGGCCGGGCACCGAGAACTCGCCGATGGCCTGGGGCAACTCGCTGGTCATCCCGAGCACCTACGGCTACCAGTACCCGCCGGTGGCGGTGCAGGGGCCGTCGGACCCGGCCGATGCACCGTTCGTCGGCGGCGCCACCCGCATCGATGTCGGGGAAGGCGGCTGTCGTCGCGTGTGGGAGAACGGCGACCGGATCGCGACACTCCCCAAGTTGTCCCGCGCGGACGGTCTGATCCACGCGATCGGGTATGGCCCGATCCGGCCGAACCTCCCACAGCAGTTCGGCGAAGTCGACTATGTGGCAACCGACTTCGCGACCGGCAGGCGGGTCGCGACGGTGCCGGTCGGGACGGCGCCGTTCGACGAACCACTCGAGCTGACCGGGACGATCACGGCCGACGGATCGCTGTGGCAGGCAACGCTCGGTCGCATGCTCAAGGTGACGCCGGGCCGCTAGGCCGTCGATCGGCGACACCCCTGTGGCCCTCTGCGAGGCGTCACACACTCGGAAGCGACACCAGTCACCTGACTCAAGTTACTGTGCGGTAGGTTACACAGCCATGAACTGGACGTCGGGGAGAACCATGACCCATCGCAGGACATCGAGACGGATGCTCGGGATCGCCGCGCTGGTGGCAGCGTGCGTCGCGTCGCTGGCCCCCGCAGCGGTCGGTACTGCAGCGGCGGCGGATTTCTACACCCCGCCGGCCCGGTTCGCGTCCGAGCCGGGATCGGTGATCCGCAGTCAGCCGAGTCCGCTGCTGCTCCAGATCCCCGGCATGGCGGGTCAGTGGCCGGGGACCGCCCGCAAGGTCATGTACACCTCGCGTTACCAGGACGGAAAACCCGCCGCGGTCACCGGAACCGTCATCGAACCCACCGCGCCATGGCGCGGCAAGGGACCGCGACCGACCGTCGTCGTCGGCTCCGGGACCATCGGTCAGGGCGACCAGTGTGCGCCATCGAAGCTGATGACCATTCCGTTCGCGGTGGATCTGATGAAGCCGGGCATCTCGGTGAACTACACCGCCCCGGAGATGTACTACATGCTGGTCAACGGCGTGCGGGTGTTCATCACCGATTACATCGGGATGGGCACGCCCAGTGTCCACACCTACGTCAACCGGGCCGAGTCCGGGCAGGCGATGCTCGACGGCGCCCGGGCCGCACTCGCGATCTCGGGCGCCTCGAAGGACGCTCCCGTAGGTTTCGCCGGTTACTCGCAGGGCGGTGGCGCAGCCGCGTCGGCCGCCGAACTCGCCGAGACCTACGCACCGGAACTGGACGTGCGCGCGACCTACGCCGGCGCGCCCCCGGCCGACCTCGAGAAGGTCATCCCCGCGATCGACGGCACCACCATCGCGGGGGCGATCGGCTTCGCCATCAACGGGCTGACCGAGCGGTACCCGAACGTCGCCGACGTGGTGCGACGAGAGACCAACCCCACCGGCAAGGCCGCGCTGAAGCAGATCTCGACCAGCTGCATCGGGGACATCATCCCGGCCTTCGGTTTCCGCCGGGTCGAGACCTGGACCCGAACCGGCGAGACGCTGTCGTCCCTCATCGCACGATCCCCCGGACTGCAAGAGGTTGTCCGCCAGCAGCGGATCGGTCGCCTGAAGCCGAACGCGCCCGTCTTCGTCGAAGGCGGACTGCACGACGACGTGATCCCGTATGGCCAGGTCGCGCAGCTCGCGGCGGACTGGCGCGCCAAGGGCGCCGACGTCACCTTCGTGGCCGACCCCACCCCGCCCATCTTGACGAAGTCGATCGTGAACCATGTCGTCCCCATGCTCGGCACGTTCGTCCCCGGGATGGAGTTCGTCCTCGCCGAGTTCCGGAAGTGAGCCGCTCGCGGCCGAACCTCCTCGACGCTGGAGGCCCGCCGGGGTGAGTGGCAGGATCGGGGCATGACGGATCCGAAGGACCCGGCCGGGGGCGCGTCCGGCGATTCTGCCGCGGATGACCCCGATCGCGTCCCGAGCCAGGCCGAGCTCGACGCCGAGGATCTGGCGGCCATCGAGCGGTCCTCGCGCGATCGGGACCAGTCCGCGCTCTATCCGACGCGGCCGGGCGATCCGGGACCGCCGCCGGAGGCGCTGGCGGTGCACGCACGCATCGTGTGGTGGGGCGCGGCCGTGATCGGTCTCGTGCTGACGATCTACGGCTTCTTCAACCTCGGCACCATCACCGACGATCTGCGCAACCGACTGCTCGAAGGCGTGGTCTCGGACCCGGCGAACTCCGCACCCGAGAGTGAGGTCGAGACCCTCGCCGGCTTCTTCCCGCCGTTCATGCTGGTGATGATCGTCGTCGTGCTGGCCATCGAGTACGCGTGCCTGGTGACCGCCGCGTCGCAACACAGCCGGCATCTCCGCAACTTCTTCCTGGCCGCCGTCGTCGTGCATCTGCTGTGCATCCCCGTCGGAGTCGACCTGCTGTTCCGATACCCGGACGTGTCGTCCGTCATGGTCGTCCTGAGCTACCTCCAGTTCGGTCTCCTGGTGGTCGCCGCCCTCTGCACCCTCCGGCGACCGGTCAACCAGTGGCTGCCGGAGTCGACCCGGATGAAGCCCACGCGGATGATGCGCGGACGGTGAACCGGACTCCGACGCCGGTGTCGTGACCATCACGTCGCCGTCGCCGGTGTCGTCGGAATGTTCCGCGAGCGGGGTGGGTTGAACCGACCGTTGGCCCGAACCCGCACTGAGCATCCAGGAGGATTTCGAATGGCAATCGAACCGGTGTACACCATCTCGTCGAAGGCGTCCGGCGGCGGACGCGACGGCGAAGTCGTTTCGGCGAGCGGCCAGATCGATCTGGACCTGCGGCCGCCGAAGGAGCTGGGTGGCAGCGGTGAGGGGACCAATCCCGAGGAATTGTTCTCGGCGGGCTACGCCGCCTGCTTCCTGAGCGCGCTGCGCGCCACCGCCAAGCAGGCCGATACCCCGGTGCCCGACGGGGCGACCGTGGACGTGGCCGTTGGGATCGGAAAAGACCCGGCGGACAACGGGTTCGGTCTCACCGTCGCCATCGAGGTCTCGCTGCCCGGCCTCGACGAGGCCAAGGCCAAGGAACTCGCCGACCTCGCCTACACATTCTGTCCGTACTCGAAGGCGACCAAGGGCAACATCGACTCGTCGGTCACCGTACGCGTCTGATCGTTGAGCCGTGCGGGGTGTCGGTGTCGGCGCCCTTCGTGGCTCGTCGCTATCGCTCCTCGCACCTCAGGGAGCAGAGGTAATCCATAGGACAAGAAGGGAGTTCTTGATCATGACCAACCCGATCACCAGCACGCTCACCGACGAGCAGCAGTCCGTCGCCGGAAAGGCGTTGCAGGACACCCTCGTCGACCTCATCGACCTGACGCTCATCGCGAAGCAGGCGCACTGGAACGTCGTCGGCAAGCAGTTCCGGTCGGTGCATCTCGACCTCGATGAACTGGTCACGGTGTCCAGGGAGTTCACCGACGCGGCCGCCGAGCGGGCCACCGCGATCGGCGTGAGCCCGGACGGCCGTGCCGAGACCGTCGCAAAGACCGCCCACACCAAGGGGTTCGGTGAGGGCTGGACCAAGGACAGCGACGTCGTCGAGTCGATCGTCGACAATCTCAAGGCAGTGGTCGCGGGTCTCCGCGAGCGAATCGGGGTCACCGAGGAGGCCGATCCGGTCACTCAGGACCTGCTGATCTCGTTCGCGTCGAAACTCGAGCAGCTGCACTGGATGTGGCAGGCGCAGATCGCGTGAGCGAGTACGCCTGACCCTCTCACAGCAACGAACCCCCGTCGACTCGCGACGGGGGTTCGTTGTGTCCGGGGGCCTGATCAGTCGACGGACCGAGCAGATCCGGGGATGCCGGGATCGGAGGTGCCGGGATCGACGGCGTCGACGGCGGGATCGGCGTCATCGTCGGCATAGGAGTCGCTGAAGGAGACCCGAGGCGTGGTCGCCGAGTGGTAGAGCGCGATGCCGACGTACACGAGGGCGGCCACCGCGAACACCGCGGACACGAGGATCGCCGCGATGTGTGCGACGGTCGCGAACACCCCGTCGAGCGGTCCGGTCGCGAGCGCTCCCGCACCGGCCAGCGCCGCGCCGAGCAGAGCCCACGCGGCACTCCGTATCCACGGGGCCACCACCGAGACGTAGAACAGCCGTTGGTAGATGGTCAGCGAGAACTCGTCGACCGCGGCCAGCCGGACCTCGTCGCCGCCGGCGAGGTCACGCAGTTCGCGCGCCAGCTGGGTCTGACGCTGCAGACTCGTCGATTCCCGTTCGCGGTACCGCACGAACCCGATGACGCCGAGCGCCGTCGCCACGAGCCCCAACCCGACCATCACACCCCAGTAATCCACGACGTTCACGCTACAACTAGAACCTGTTGCAGTCGTGAAGCGGGTCACACGCCCTGGGCGGCGGTCGGCAGATCCCGGTGGACGCGACCCGGACGACCGAGGGAACGTGGCGCAGATTGATCACCGATCCATCGGCGGAACCGCCGACGGGCTGGAAGAATTCTCCCTCGGAGGACTTCGTTTTCGGCGGCGTTCACCCGCGGGTTCCGACCGGGCCCGGACACACGGACCTCTGCCTGTGGCGGGGCCGCATCGACGTGAAGGAGCACTCCGTGTCGACACTTCTGTCCACTCCGCCCACCGCTGTCGAACTCGCCGCGTGCCCGACGCCGACGGAGCGGGCCGACCCGCTGCGCATCCTGGAAGCGCAGGCGCAGACCCGGGTCGCCGATCTCGTCCCGGTCCGGCACGCGCGGATGTCGGCGACGCCGTTCACCTTCTATCGTGGTGCGGCCGCGGTGATGTCCGACGACCTGTCGAGAACGCCGGACACCGGGATCATCACCCAGCTGTGCGGCGACGCGCACCTGAGCAATCTGGGCCTCTTCTTCAGCCCGGAGCGTCGAATGGTGTTCGACCTGAACGACTTCGACGAGACGCACATCGGACCGTTCGAGTGGGACGTCAAGCGTCTCGCCGCGAGCTTCGCGATCGCGGGGCGTAACAACGGATTCGACGACGCGACCAACCGCAAGGTCGCCAAGACCGTTGCCAAGGCGTACCGGCGGGCGGTCGTGCGCAGTGCGTCGAAGACGACTCTGGAGAACTGGTACGCCGGGATCGACGTCGACCATTTCCTGGCGGAGTTCGGACCCAAGCTGGACACCTCGATGAGCGAGCGGACGCAGAAGGCGCTGAAGAAGGCGCGGCACCGCGACAGTGCGCAGGCTCTCGCGAAGCTCTGTGTGATCGGCGCCGACGGCTCCGCGCACATCCGCAGCGACCCGCCGCTGCTGGTACCCCTGCACGAGCGGTTCCCGGCCGAGACCGCCGAGATCGTGGCCGAACGGGTCCGCGAGCGGGTCAGCGCCTACCGCGACACCGTGCCCTTGCACGTGCAGGCGCTCCTCGACCAGTTCGCGATCGTCGACATCGCGTTCAAGGTGGTCGGCGTCGGCAGCGTCGGCACGCGGGCGTGGATCATCCTGCTCACCGGCAAGGAGCTGGGTGATCCGTTGTTCTTGCAGGTCAAAGAAGCGCAGCGGTCGGTGCTCGCCGACCATGTGCCGGCATCGGGCTTCGACAACCAAGGGCAGCGGGTGGTCGAGGGACAACGCCTGCTCCAGGCGACGAGCGACCTCTTCCTCGGCTGGTCGACCGGGATTGACGAGAACGGTGAGCGACGCGACTTCTACGTGCGGCAGCTCCGCGACGGAAAGGGCTCGGTCGTCGTCGAGGCCCTGGGCGCGGAGGGGATGAAGTTGTACGCACAGCTGTGCGGGCTGGTTCTCGGTCAGGCACATGCCCGGACCGCGAGCCGGTTCCGGATCGCCGAGTACCTCGGGACCACCAAGGGTTTCAGTGACGCCATCGCCGAGTTCTCGCTCGCGTACGCGGATCTCAACGACTCCGACCACACCCGGATGATGGAGGCCATCGGTCGAGGCGAGCTCGAGGTGTACGACCTGGCGGCCGAGGGTAAGAGTTGAGTCCGGCAGGGAAGGTTGCCGGTGGAACCGACTGCGCGCGAGGATGAGACGTCGTTGCGGGAGCAGGTCGCCGCGCTGATGCCGCAGGCGAGATCGGATCTCGCGGAAATGGTCCGGTTCCGGTCGGTGCACGCCCCACAGCAGTTCCCCGTCGAGGAGTGTGACGGGATGGTCGACTGGCTGCTGGCGGCCTTCGGTGCCGTCGGCGTCGACGACGCCGCCGCACATGTCACCAGCGACGGCAGCAAGGCGATCACCGGGTCCATTCCCGGCCCGGAGGGTGCTCCGACCGTCCTGCTCTACTTCCACCACGACGTGCAACCGCCGCTCGGTGACGACGAATGGGACTCTCCCGTCTGGGAACTGACCGAGCGGGGCGGGCGGTGGTACGGCCGCGGAGCTGCCGACTGCAAGGGCAACATCGCCGTGCACCTCACCGCGTTGCGCGCACTCGCCGGCCGGGCCGGGGTGACGGTGAAGATCATCGGCGAGGGGTCCGAGGAGCAGGGGACGGGAGGCCTCGAGGACTTCGCGGTCCGCAATTCGGACTTGCTTGCCGCCGATGCGATCCTGATCGCGGACTCCGGCAACTTCGCGGTCGGGAAACCGAGTCTGACGACGACGCTGCGCGGCATCGCGAACGTCGTCGTGTCCGTGGAGACGCTGGGGTCGGCGATGCACTCCGGAATGTTCGGCGGGGCCGCCCCGGATGCACTCGCGGCGCTCATCTCGATGCTCGCGACCCTGCGTGACGAGCACGGCAACACCACCGTCGCCGGACTCGATGCCGACGCCCGGTGGCCGGGTGTGTCCTACCCGCCCGACCGATTCCGCAGCGATGCAACGGTTCTCGACGGGGTCGACCTGGTCGGATCGGGATCGGTGTCCGACATGGTGTGGGCGCGCCCGGCCGCGACGGTGCTCGGCATCGACTGCCCGCCGGTGGTCGGATCGTCGGCGGCGGTGCAGCCGCGGGCGCGGGCGCGCATCAACCTCCGCGTGCCACCGGGGATGGACCCGATGGTTGCGCAGGACGCGCTCGTCGAGCACCTCCGTCGCGTCGCGCCCTGGAACTCACGGGTGTCCTTCGAGCGCGAGGCGGTGGGCGCGCCCTTCGTCGGATCCACCAGCGGTCCGGCGTACGACACGCTCACCGGCGCCCTGTCGACCGCCTACGACAGCGAGGTGCTGATCCAGGGGCAGGGTGGATCGATCCCGTTGTGCAACGTTCTCCAATCGCTGTACCCCGACGCCGAGATCATGCTGTTCGGCGTCGAGGAACCGCGGTGCCTGATCCACGCACCCAACGAGAGCGTCGACCCGTCCGAGATCGAGCGGATCGCCCTGGCCGAGGCGCTCTTCCTGCGCGACTTCAGGTACCGCTGAAGCGGTGTAGCAGAGCTGTTTTGAGTTCCGGGCGGCTCGCGGCCACCAGGACGAACGCGGCTTCGCGGAACAACCGTTCGGAATCGCTCCCGCGCACGACGCCGCGGCCGCCGTCCGCGGACACCAACGCGGCCGCGGCGTCGAGCGCCAGAGCCGCGGCGTCGGCCCGGGCCGCCAGCAGTGCGGTGGCATCAGCCATCCCGGCGTCGAGCGCGGTTCGGACGACGTCGGCGCGCTCGCGCAGCGCCCGCCCCTCCCGGTGGTGGCCGCCGACATCGAGCAGTGCCGCACAGCGCCGCACCAGACCAAAGGGCAGGGTGCCGTTCAATCGGACGCCGACGTTCTGGGTCGCGAAGAATTCCGCGAGGCCCACGCGCGTGACCTCGCGATCGAACGGGACCATCAGACCGTCGACCCGTAGGGACACCGTGGTCGTCGCGGCGGCGGCGGACAGATCCACGGGCGTTGCCCGGACCGCTGCGGACGACCTGCCGCCGACCAGGTCGGGCATGCGCAGGATCGCGGAGATGACGTCATCGGTCGCGGCGTCGCGCGCCGAGATCTGGAGCAGGTCGACGACACCCCAGCCGCTGACGAACGGCGCATGCCCGTTCAGGAGCCAACCGTCGTCGGTGCGCGTCGCGACCATCCGTGGTGGCGTGGGGACGACTCCGGCGTAGGCGACGCCCGCGCGTAGACGTCCGCTCACGGTCGCGTCGAGGAGTTCGCCACGTAGCTCGTCGTTGGTGCTCCGGGCGAGGGACAGGACGACGCCGTGGTGCTGGATCCAGGTGAAAGCGGTGGCGAGGCAACCACTGGTGAGCACTTCGAGGATCTCGGTGACCTCACCGAATTCGAGTCCCGGCCCGCCGGCCTCGACCGGCGCCGCGATGCCGTACAGGCCGGCGTCGGCCAGCGCTCGCCAGTGGGATTCGGGGACCGCTCTTGTGCGGTCCACCTCGCCGGCCGCCGGGAACAGGACCTCGTCGGCCACCCTGAGCGCTGCTGTTCGCAACTCGGCTCGTCGCTCGCCTCCGGCGTCCTGGGTGGTCACGACTCTCACAGTACGACGAGTGTCCGGGCCGGCAGGGAAGTTGGACGACTGACCGACTCCGCCGTCGCGGCCGTTCACGGAAGTTCGCGTCGCGCAGCACAATCGCGGGACCGGGATCCTTGAAAGTGGGACCAAAGGCCCAAGACCGCAGGTGTGACCGTCGATAAACTCGTGTATCGGGTGGGAGCATTCTCTCGCGTGGAAGGAACCCAGGTGACCGCAGTCCTTAATGGTCGTGACGTTCAGTCGATACGTGTTGTGCCGGAATCGGTTTCGAGTGTAGTACGGTCGGACGTCCGGACGAGTGAGCGGTACCTGCGTGCCGCGGTCGCCGACCTCATCGAACAGAATTTTCGTGATCCCGACTTCAGTGTGGAGGTCGTCGCCCGGCACCTGCACGTGAGCCGCCGGCACCTGTACCGGGTGCTCGCCGGTGGCACCACGTCGCTCGCCGAGATGATCGCCGATCGACGTCTGGAGTGGGCGGAGGGGCTGCTCTTGGGTCCGGGCAACCTGAAACTCGAGGCCATCGCCCACGCGTCGGGATTCGCCTCGACAGCGACGATGCGCAACCGCTTCCGGTCGAAGTTCGGCTGCACCCCCGACGAGTTCCGCCGGATGGCGCCGGCGTCGGGACCGGACGCCGAAGCCGGCTGAAACACCTCCGGCGCAGACCTTTTCAAGTCTGCGCCGGAGTCGTCGTCACCGTCTGGCGTTGACCGTCACACCGTGCAGAGCGGTGAATAGTCGCTGCGACCACCGGTGGTCGGCGAGACGAGGAACGTGCACGGGTTGTACCCGACCTTCTCGATCTCCTTGGTCAGGCGACGCAACTCCGAGTTGGGGACCACCTTGTCGCGCGACAGCAGGAATCCCGATCCGCGCGAGGGGTCCCCGACGATCGCGTACCGGTACGGCCCGGCGGGATCCGGCCCGTCTTCGAGGTAGGCGACGATGTAGTTCGGTGCGCCGCCCGGGTTGATGCTGCCCGGTGTCTGTGGGAACCGGACGCTCAGTTGGGCATTGGTCTGCGGGTCGACGACTGTCGCACGGCCGACGACGCCACCACGCATGCCGGTGGGGCCGGTGCACCGGTTGTCGACGCCGATCGTCTTGGCGTCGATGTAGGTGTAGGTCGCGCTGGTGTCCCGGGCGCAGGTGACCCCGAAGAAAGACGGCACGGTGGCGAGCTGCCACCACTTGCCGAGGTAGCGATCCACCTCGACCTTCGCCACGGGGGCCAGCGGTGCGGCTTGCGCCGGACCCGTCCCGGCGGCGAAGCCGACGCTGAGGAGGACGCCGGCGACAAGGGCTGCGAGGGACCGGGTGATGCGCATGGTGTTCCTTTCGGGCGGTTCGTCGTCGCGCCGCCCAGGTGGAGCAGCGTCACCAGACGATTCGGACCGGATACGCGTCGTGGATTGGTTCCCCGCAGCCCTCGTCTCAGCGAACTGTCGTCACTGCGTCAGAGCGGTCGGTCACAGGTTGTATTCGTTGTTGGGGTTCCAGGTGGAGACAGCCCAGATGACGATCAGGTCCAGCACGATGATCAGGATGGCCCAGGCCGGGTAGTAGGGCAGCCACAGGAACTGGGCGATGATCGACAGCGAGGCGATGATGATCGCAGAGATCCGCGCCCAGTCGGCGCCCACCGCGAGACCGCCGGCGACGAGGACTCCGACGATGCCGAGGATCAGGTGGATCCAGCCCCAGGTGGTGAGGTCGAACTCGAAGATGTAGTTCTGCCCGGCGACGAACAAATCGTCGTTCGCGATGGCCGAGATGCCCTGGAAGATCGAGACCAAGCCGGCCACGAAGAGCAGCGCGGCGGCCACGATCGCGATACCGAAGGCGAAACCCTGTTTGGCCGACGAGTTGGCCTGCTGATCGGGGGAAGCGCTCATTGTTTGGCGTGTCCTTTCAGTGGTTGTACGCCGACTCCCTGGTCCCGACCGACGGCGCGGCGGCAGTGGTACGGATGGACCACATCAAGGATGGGATGTGCGACGCTACTTCGCACGGGTTTCAGCCACACCGGGCACATCTTTGACCAGGCGATTTAGTAGTCGGCGGGGGCGGGGTATAAGCTATCGCAGGCTACACACGGGGTGTGGCGCAGCTTGGTAGCGCGCTTCGTTCGGGACGAAGAGGTCGTGGGTTCGAATCCCGCCACCCCGACGCAAGGTTGAGATTGCAGAAGAGACCCGACCTGGAGAAATCCGGTCGGGGTCTCCTCGTCTCTGCGGGGTCACTCCGGGTCCTCGTCCGACGACGACCGGCCCCCGATGTGGGCCAGGATGATCGGATCGTCGGTGACGACGCGGTCCACCTCCTCGCCACCGTCGCAGCGCAGCAGACCCAGGGTGATTCCATCCGGTCCGTGATGGACCACCCGCCACGACGCCCCCGAATCCTCCCAGCGCAGCAGGTCGTCGAGGGTCATCGGGACGGGCCGGTCACCGACGGGCTCAGCTGCTGCGCGAGGTCGAGGAGATCCGTCGCGTGGAAGTCGTTGTCCGGCGAGCCGGAATCATCCTTCTCGTCCCCGCCCCACTCGTCCGGCCGCTCGACGAAGGCCGTCCGCAGGCCGAAGGAGCGCGCGGCGTCGAGATCGCTCTGGTGGGTGGCCACCATCATCACCTCGGCGGGCTCGACCTCGAGCAGATCCGCCAGCCCGCAGTAGGTCTCGCGCGCAGGTTTGTAGTGCCGCCAGAGGTCGGACCCGCCGATCACGTCCCAGGGGAACGCGTTGTGCCGGGCCATGTCGGTGAGCAGCGCGACGGTGCCGTTGCTCAGTGCGCAGACGATGTGATCGCGCCTGAGGAGTTGCAGACCCTCGACCGCGTCCGGCCAGGCGGGAATCGTCCGCCAGGCTCGGACGAGGGTGCGGGTCTGCTCGTCGTCGAGTGTCAGCGCAAACAGCGAGGCGACGTCGTGCAGCGTCTCGGTCTGCAGGTCGTCGAGGCGGCGCCACGGCAGTTCGCCGGATTCGACGCGAGCCAGGATCGGCGAGTACCGGCGTCGCCACTCCTTGGCGAACGCCGCGGCGTCGACCCCCGGCGCGACCGCGTCGACGGCACCGGAGATCCCGGTGAACCAGTCGGTGACCGTCCCGAAGGTGTCGAATGCCAGGACCTTCACACGGGGATGAAGGTCAACGCTCACATGGTCTCCCGGGCCAGCTGCGGGAGCGACTGGTCGGCGTCGTAGTCGGCATCACCGTGCGACACAGGTGTGAGGGTGAGCAGGCTGGCCTCGGGGCGGCAGCAGAAGCGTGCCGGGGCGTACGGGGACGTGCCCAGACCCGCACTCACGTGGAGCTTCATCGACGACCCCCAGCTCGACGGACCCTTGACCCGGGAGCGATCCAACTGGCAGTTCGTCACCAACGCGCCGAAGAACGGCAGGCAGAGCTGGCCGCCGTGCGTGTGTCCGGCCATCACGAGGTCGTAGCCGTCCGCGGCGAACCGGTCGAGGACCCGCGGTTCGGGGGAGTGGGTGAGTCCGAGCCGCAAGTGTGCCAGCGGGTTCGGGCGGCCCGCGATCGTCTCGTAGCGGTCTCGCTCGATGTGGGGATCGTCGACGCCGGCCGCGACGACCCGCACGCCGCTGACCTCCAGCTCGCGGACCGTGTGCGTCGCGTCGAGCCATCCACGCTCGGTGAACGCCGCACGCAGATCCTGCCACGGCAGGGGCTCGCCGTGCGTGCGCTGATGGTCCTTCTTGAAGTACTTGAACGGATTCTTCGGCTTGGGGCCGAAATAGTCGTTGGACCCGAAGACGAACAGGCCGGGCCGCGACAACAACCCACCGAGCGACTGGATGACCGACGGCACGGCCTGCGGGTGCGCGAGGTTGTCCCCGGTGTTGACGACGAGGTCGGGTTCGAGCGCCTCGAGCTCGGCGATCCACGCCTGCTTGAGGCGTTGGTTGGGCATCATGTGCAGGTCGCTGATGTGCAGGACACGTAACGGCGAGGCGCCCGGTTCGAGAACGGACAGCGTCGTGTGTCGCAACGCAAAGGCGTTGCGCTCGATCACCGTCGAGTAGAGCAGTCCGGCGGCGGCGAGCCCCGCCGCGCCGGCCAGAGCGCGCGCGGGTACCCCGGAACCGGACGGACCGAGGCGAGAGATGCCGAGGCGTGCGATGTCGAGTTCGGAGTGCTGCATCACCCCAGAATACGCATCCCCCACGACGATCCCGCCCCGGTTTCGTGAGCAGCGCGGGCGGGGCGTCGATTGTCTGATCGCGGGTCAGCCGGGTAGCTGGATCACCACCGGGCCGACACCGGGTACCACGACGGTGGTCTCGGTGGGGCCGCCCTCGTCCCCGCCGGCGCGGCGGCCGTTGCTGACGTAGATCGTCACGGTGCTGCCGGGCATGGCCGAGTCGGACGGTGCGGTGAAGACCACGGTGCCCTGCGGGCGTCCGCTGTCCACGTCGAGCTCGCTGACCTTGAACCCGGCACCCTGCAGGCGCGATGTGGCCTCGCTGGCGGGCAGGCCGCTGACCTGCGGGATACGGCCCCGGTCGCTGCCGTTCCAGTACTCGCGGTCGATCGGGGGCAGGTTGACGGGGCCGAACTTCGTCGCCACCGGTTTGACGGCCTGGAACCAGGTGCGCGCCGGTTCCATGCCGCCGTAGAGGTCGCCGTCGTAGCAGGAGCGCAGCGGACTGCTGCAGACGCCCTGCGGGTTCGGGCCGTCGCTGTAGACGTACGCGGCGCCGGCGATCTGGTTGGTGAACCCGACGAATGCCGAGGAGCGGTGCGCTTCCGTCGTGCCGGTCTTACCCGACATCGGCAGCGTCCAGCCCGCGGAGCCCGCGGCACCGGCCGCGGTGCCGGCGCCCACGTCGTCCTTGCTCATGGCGTTGGCCAGCGAGTGTGCCAGGCCTTCGTCCACGACCTGCTCGCACGGAGGTGGCGTGAACGGCACCGCGGTCAGGGCGCGCCGGCCGTCCGGTCCGATGACGGGGTTGCCGTACTGGTCCCGCTTGATCTGGCTGATCGACTTGATCGGGTTGGGCGGGCACCAGGTGCCGCCCGACGCGATGGTGGCGGCGACGTTGGCGAGCTCGAGGCCGTTGAGCGGTAGCGGGCCGAGGGTGAAGGAGCCGAAGTTCCCGTCCTTGACGTACTGGGCCATGCTCTTCTCGCCGTAACCCGACGACCCGGGGATGGTGTACGAACGCAGGCCCAGGCGAACGGCCATGTCGACCGCCGGCTTGACGCCGACCTGCTGCAGCAGCTTCACGAAAGCGGTGTTCGGCGACTGTGCCAGGGCGTTCGTCACCGACATCGACGCCGGGTAGCGGCCGTCGTTCTTGACGCAGTACGCATTGGCGGGACACCCGTTCGCCCCGCCGCTGTTGCCCATGCCCTCGACGGCGATGGACCCGGGGACGGGGATGGTGGAGCCGGCGCCGAGACCCTTCTCCATCGCGGCGGCGACTGTGAAGATCTTGAATACCGACCCGGCACCGTCGCCGACCATCGAGAAGGGTTGCGGCTGCATCGTCTCGCCGCGGTTGAGATTGAGACCATAGTCGCGGCTCGACGCCATCGAGAGCACGTCGTGCGATTTCTTGCCCGGACGCAGGGTGCTCATCACGTCGGCGACGCCGTCGGCGGTCGGGCTGGCCTGACTCTTCACCGCGCGGACCGTGGAGCGCTGGACCTCGGGGTCGAGCGTGGTCTGGATGATGTAGCCGCCGCGCAGGACCGAATTGCGGGACATGCCGTTCTCGGCCAGGAACTGCAGGGCGTAGTCGCAGAAGAAGCCGTTGTTGTCGGCCGCGATGCAGCCCTGGGTCGGGGTCCGCGGACTCGGGAGCACGCCCAGGGGTGCCTCCTTGGCCGCGACGAGCTCGGCGCGTCGTTCCGGGAAGTTGTCGATCATCGTGTCCAGCACGATGTTCCGGCGCGCGAGGGAGGCTTCGGGGTTCGAGTACGGATTCAGCGCGGAGCTGGACTGCACCATGCCGGCCAGCAACGCGGCCTGCTCGACCCGCAGGTCCTTGGCGGGGATGCCGAAGTAGGTCTGCGCGGCGGCCTCGATGCCGTAGGCGTTGTTGCCGAACGGGACGACGTTCAGGTACCGCGTGACGATCTGCTTCTTCGCCTCCTGCTTGGCGGCGGCGTCGTCGAGTCCCTTGTCGCGTTTGGCCTGGTCGATCAGGGTCTGCTCGAGGGTGAGCGCCATGCGCACCTCGCGGAGCTTGCGCGCGGGCGTGGTCTCGATCGCGGCCTGGCGGTCCGCCTCGGTCCGTGCGAGCACCAGGAGCTGATAGTTCTTGATGTACTGCTGGTCGAGCGTCGACGCACCCTGCTGGACCTCGCCCGACGACGAGTTCTTCAGCGCGGCACGGATGGTGCCCTTCCAGTCGACGCCGTCGTGTTCCAGGAACCGGCGGTCCTCGACGGAGATGATCGCCCGGATCATGTCGGGCGAGATGTCGTTGTAGCCGACCTGATACCGGTACTGGTCGAACAGCACCGCGATCGGCTTCCCGTCGACGTCGGTCATCGTGGTGACCTCCGGCAACGTGCCGTTGAGCAGTTCGGAGGACACGTTCTCGACAGCGGCCGCCGCCCGGTTGGAGACGACGCCGATTCCGCTGGCCACGGGGTAGAGCAGGCCGGCGACGAGAACTCCGGCCAGCAGGATCGCCCACGCCAGCGACCACAGTTTCTTCGACATCACCCCGACAGGATACGTGCGTTGGTTCCGAACATCGTCCTGCCTCGCCCGCGGCATCGGCGCAGCGTGGTCCCGAGCCGACGGTCGGGGTGCCCGCGGGTCGCCGGGCGGAGGTGCCGGAGGCCGCCGTCCGCGGGCCGTCCGTTCGGGTGAGTTTGCACGGTTGTCCCACTTTGTTCGCTCCAGGGGTTGCGCCCCCAAGCACAGATCCCTAGATTGAGTGCAGAATGTGACTCACTTAACAGTTCGCTGCAAATGTGGCTTGAGCAGCGAGGTTGAGACGTTCTCGCAGCTACGCAGATACGACAGGTAGGGGTGGCGGATGGCGACAGCGGCAGTTTCCAACGAAGAGGATCGCTTGGCGTGGGTTGCTCAGGCGCGTTGCCGAGGGGGAGACCCTGATGATCTGTTCGTGCGGGGCGCGGCCCAGCGCAAAGCCGCCACGATCTGCCGCCACTGCCCGGTGCAGCTCGAATGCGGTGCCGATGCACTCGACAACCGCGTCGAGTTCGGCGTCTGGGGCGGACTGACCGAACGTCAGCGTCGCGCACTCCTCCGCCAGCACCCCGAGGTCACGTCCTGGTCGGCGTTCTTCGCCGCGCAGCGCCGGCGTCATCGCGACGCCGTCTGACCTCTTCTCCGCCGAGCCGTGTCGAGTGTGGTTTCGACACGGCTCGTCGCACGCTCCTCGCCTGCTCAACCAGCGGGGGGCTCGTCGCACGCTCCTCGCCTGCTCAACCAGCAGGGTGCGGTCTCGGCGCACGCCTCGCCTGCTCAACCAGCGGGGGACAGGCTCGTCGCACGCTCCTCGCCTGCTCAACCAGCGGGTGACTGCTGGTCGCGCTCGGTGATCAGCCGCGGCCGGTGATCTGCTCGGCCACCGCGCGCAGGGCGGTCACATCGGCCACCTCGAACGGCAGCGCCGGGACCCCGACGATCGGCACCCGCGGGTGCGACGCCGTGAACCGTTGCAGCAGATGGAGTTCGCGCTTCCCGGTGGCGGCCCGATCCGCGTGAATCCGGAGTACACCGCGAGCTAGTTCGTCGTTGACCGATTCGAGGGCGACCAGCGCTGCCTCCTCGTGGATCGACGTCAGGTTCGGGTGGGTCCGGTTGAGGATCAGTCCGGCAAGCGGCATCGACTCCTCGGACAGGCGGTCGACGAAGAACGCGGCCTCCCGCAGGGCATCGGCTTCGGCCGCAGCCACCACCGCGAACTGGGTGCCCGGCTGTTTCAGCAGGGCATAGGTCTTCGCGGCGCGGTCCTGGAAGCCGCCGAACATCGAGTCCAGTGACTGCACGAAGGTCGCCACGTCGCGGAGCATCTCGCCGCCGATGATCGTCGAGACACCACGCATGGCCAGGCTCATCGCGCCGGTCACCATCCGGCCGACGCCGCGGCCGCCGCCGACCAGCACCTTCATCAGACGCCCGGACAGGAACGACCCCAACCGCTGCGGGGCGTCGAGGAAGTCCAGTGCGTTGCGCGACGGCGGGGTGTCGACGACGATCAGGTCCCAGTGGTCCTGCTCGAGGAGCTTGCCGAGCTTCTCCATCGCCATGTACTCCTGCGTCCCGGAGAACGACGAGGCGACCGTCTGATAGAAGGCGTTCTGCATGATCGCCTCGGCGCGTTCGGGAGTGGAGTACTCGAGCACCATCTCGTCGAAGGTGCGTCGCATGTCGAGCATCATGGCGTCGAGCGTGCCCTTGCCGTCGATCGAGACCGGCTGCGGGTCGTTGGTGAGTTCGGACATCCCGAGCGACTGCGCCAGGCGCCGGGCCGGGTCGATCGTCAGCACGGCCACGGTCCGGCCCTGTTCGGCGGCGTACATCGCCATCGCGGCAGCAGTCGTCGTCTTGCCGACTCCGCCTGCGCCGCAACAGATCACGACGCGGGTCGCGGGATCGGTGAGCACCGCGCCCATCTTGAGATCGAGTGGCATCACGCACCCGCTTTCTGGAGGAGGTCGGCCAACTCGTAGATCGACCCCAGGTCGACGCCGTCACCGAGGGACGGCAGTTCGAGCGTCGGCATCTCCACCTCGTCGAGCTGCGCCTTGGCGATCTGCTGCGCCTGCAGGCGGGTCGCGTGCTCGATCGTCTCGGTGAGCAGGCCGGCCAGGTCCCCGTCGGCGAGCTTGAGTCCGGCGGCGGTGAGGCCGTCCTCGACACGCCCCGCGTCGACCCGACCTTCGGCGATCTCGTCGATCACCTCGGCGGGCAGATGGGGTTCGCTGACGCGGTTGATGACGAGACTGCCGAGGTTGAGGTTCTTGCCCCGCAGTTCGTCGATCGCCTCGATCGTCTCCTGGATCGGCATCGCCTCGAGGAGCGTCACCAGGTGGATGATCGTCTCCTCCGAGTGGAGCAGGCGGACGACACCTTCGCTCTGGTTGCGGATCGGGCCGGTCTTGGCGAGGTCGGCCATGGCCTGGGTGACGTCGAGGAAATTGCCGATCCGGCCGGTCGGCGGCGCGTCGACGACCACCGCGTCGTACACGCGGTTGCCCTGCTTGTCGGTGTGGATGATGCGCTCTTTGATCTTGCCGGTGAGCAGGACGTCGCGGAGTCCGGGAGCGACGGTAGTCACGAAGTCGATCGCGCCGATCCGCTTCATCGCGCGGCCGGCGAAGCCGAGGTTGTAGAACATGTCGAGGTACTCGAGAAGGGCGTGCTCGATGTCGATGGCCAGCGCGGACACCTCGCCACCGCCCTCGGCGGTCGCGATGCGGGTGTCGGTGGGTGGCAGCGGCGGGATGTCGAAGACCTGCGCGATGCCCTGGCGACCCTCGGTCTCGACGAGGAGGACCTTCTTGCCGTCGGCGGCGAGCGCGAGTGCGAGCGCCGCGGCGATCGTGGTCTTGCCGGTGCCGCCCTTGCCCGTCACGAAGTGCAGGCGAGCGCGCGCGGCGGCCGCCGGCCACTCGTTCTCGCGCGCGACGGAGGAGTTGTCTGTCACGCCGGAATCGAGCGCCTCGCCCGACCCGGATCGTGAGCCCTGTTCGTTGGCCACCGCAACACCTTATCCATTGACCGTCGCCAGATAGGGTGAGTCCATGAGTGAAGTGACCGCGTGGGAATACGTGACCGTGCCGCTGCTGACGCACGCCACGAAGCAGATCCTCGATCAGTGGGGCGCAGACGGTTGGGAACTGGTTTCGGTTCTGCCCGGTCCCACCGGCGAGCAGCACGTCGCTTACCTGAAGCGACCGAAGGGCTGACCATGGCGACCACGTGGACCGATCGTCTGGCCGAACTGGGCATCGAACTCCCGTCGGTGGTGCCACCGGTGGCGAGCTACACCCCGGCCGTGCGCACCGGCAACCTCGTCTACACCTCGGGACAGCTGCCCATCGTCGACGGCGAACTGTCGGCGCGGGGCAAGGTCCATGAGGGCGCCGAAGGCGTCGTTCGGCCGGATGAGGCGACTGCGGCAGCTCGGGTCTGTGCGCTCAATGCCCTCGCCGCGATCCACGCGCTGGTCGGGATCGACTCGGTCGTCCGGGTGGTCAAGGTCGTGGGGTTCGTATCGTCCGCACCGGGTTTCACCGGGCAGCCGGCGGTGATCAACGGGGCGTCGGACGTCCTCGGTGAGATCTTCGGCGACGCCGGCGTGCACGCCCGGTCCGCTGTCGGCGTCGCCGAACTCCCGCTCGGTGCACCGGTCGAGGTGGAACTGATCGTCGAAGTGGCCTGACGTCTCCGTTGGACGTCGCGCTGCTGATCGCGGCGGCCGCCGCGGCCGGGTGGGTCGACGCCGTGGTCGGCGGCGGTGGCCTCGTGCTGATCCCGGCGATGCTGATCGCCCAGCCGGGGTTGCCGATCGCGACGGCCCTGGGGACCAACAAGCTGGCGGCGGTCTTCGGGACCGCGTCGGCAGCGTGGCGTTACGTGCGACACGTCCGGATCGATCTTCGTCGCCTGATCCCGGTGTTCGTTGCGGCGCTCGTCTTCTCGGCCCTCGGCGCGACGGTGGCCGTCGTCCTGCCCACCGAGATCTTCACGCCGATCGTGCTGGTCATGCTGGTCGGGGTCGGACTGTTCGTCGCGCTCAATCCCGGCTTCGGGACTGACGCGTCGACGGGACCGCGCTCGCGCGTCTCGACGATCGCGGGTCTGGTGCTGGCCGGTGTCGTCGTGGCCTTCTACGACGGGGTGATGGGTCCTGGGACCGGTACCTTTCTGATCATCAGCCTGACCGCGCTGGTCGGGACGAGTTTCCTGGAGAGCTCGGCGATGGCGAAGGTCATCAACACCGGTACCAACCTCGGCGCCCTCACGGTCTTCGGCCTGCAGGGAAATGTGCTGTGGCTCTTGGGTCTCGGCCTGGCCGTCGCCAACATCGTCGGCGCCCAGATCGGCTCGCACATGGCGATCGGCCGCGGCAGTTCGTTCGTGCGGTGGGTCCTGCTGGCCGTCGTCGTCGTGATGGTGGGGAAGCTCGGGTACGACCTGATCGTCGGCTGAGGTGGCCGGACTCGGCGGACAGCGCTGTGGAACGGCATCGGCCGAACTATGCTCTCCTCGTCGACCCCGCAGCGGACGGGTCGCGACCCGATCGTCGTAGAGGCGGTGCATCATCAGCGATTCGACGGCTTCCGAGGCCGCGACGCCGCTGTCGGGAAAGCAGCGGGTCCTCGCGCTGCTCCTCGCGATGGCGATGTTCGTTCTCGTCGTGGACACCTCGTTCATGAATGTGTCCATATCGGCGGTGGTCCGTGATCTGGACACGACCGTGAGCGGTGTGCAGTCGGCGATTGCGCTCGAGGCGTTGGTGTCCGCCGCGTTCATCCTGATCGGGGGCAAGGTCGGGGATCTGATCGGTCGCCGGCGGGCCTACGTGATCGGTTTGCTCGCCTATGCCGTGGGCGCGTCGGCCATGGCGCTCGCACAAGGTCTCACGACGATCATCGTCTTCTGGGCGATCGTCGGCGGGATAGGGGCTTCCCTGCTCCTGCCCGCGATGCAGTCGCTGGTACACGGCAACTTTCACGGCGGCGACCAGAAGCGGGTCTACGCCCTCGTGGGCGCCGCCGCCGCGATCGCGGCCGCCGTCGGCCCGCTCCTGGGCGGTTTCATCACCACATACCTGTCCTGGCGGATCGCCTTCGTCGGTGAGGTCGTCATCATCGCGATCGTGTTGTGCGGCATCGGTTTGGTCCGCGACGTCGAGTACACGGGTCCACGGGGAGTCGACCCCGTCGGTGCTCTGCTCTCGGTGCTGGGAATGGGTGGGATCGTGCTGGGGATCCTCGTCTGGCAGGAGGGCGGTGAGGCCGTCGGCATCCTGCTGGTCCTGGGTGCCGCGGGTCTGGGCGGACTGACCTGGTGGCTGACCCGCCGGCGGCGCGCCGGGCGGCCCACGCTATTGGACCCGGACCTGTTTCGCTCCAAGCCGTTCCGCCTGGGCGTCAGCCAGCAGTTGCTGCAGCAGATCGCTCTCGGCGGCATCATGATCTCGCTGCCGATCTATCTGCAGATGGTCCTCGAGTACGACGCCATGGAGGCCGGGTTGTCCCTGGCGCCCCTGTCGCTCAGCATGTTCGCGGTCGCGCTGGTCGCCGGTCGGCGGACACACACCCGGCCCCCGTCGACGTTGGTGCTCATCGGTTTCGGCTTGCTCACGCTCGGGGTCGGGGTTCTGCTCCCGATCGTGCCGCGGGCGGACTTCGGCTGGGGTCTCGTCGTGCCACTCGTCGTGGCGGGTGCCGGCCTGGGGCTGCTCGTCTCGCAGCTGAACGACTACACGCTCGGGCCGATGAGCGACGAGCGTGTGAGCGAGGCGGCCGGAACCAACTCTGCGGCCGGATCATTCGGTCTGTCCTTCGGACTCGCGAGTGCCGGTGCGATCCTGTTGGCCTCGCTCGCCTTCGGATTCGCGCGCGAGGCAGAGTCCAGCGAGGTCCTGGCGCCCGCGGAACAGCAGCGGGTGGCGCAGGTGCTCGACGACGACGCACAGGTCATGAGCAATACACAACTGACCGAGTTGCTGGCCGGGCAGCCCACGGACGTAAGCGACGAGATCATCCGGATCAACACCGAAGTCCGGCCGGTCGCGCTACAGGTGGCGCTGGTGGTCCCACTCGCTGCGGGTGTTCTCGGCACGATCAATTCGCTGCGGATGCGGAGCAGACCCGGTCGTCCGCGATCATGAGTGAGAACGTCGCTCTGCAACGGCGGACCATCGTCCTGCTGTGCACGGCCCAGATCCTGGCCGGCCTGTCGATGGGCGGAGCCCTGGCGCTTGGGGCGATCCTCGGTGAGGAACTGTCGGGAACGGCGTCCCTCGCCGGCATACCGACGACCGTGGTCACGCTGGGGGCCGCGGCCGCCGGTCTCCCGTTGGCGTCCCTGGCCGCCGGACGCGGGCGGCGTCCCGCGTTGACCACGGGCCTGGTGATCGCCGGGGCCGGTTCGCTGGTCGTGGCCGCCGCCGTCGATCGCGGCTGGTTCGCGTTGATGCTCGTCGGGATGGCCGGGGTGGGGTCGGGCACCGCGGTGAGCCTGCAGGCACGTTTCGCGGCAACGGATCTGTCGTCGGCCGGCACTCGTGGCCGCGACCTCTCGCTCGTGGTGTGGACGACGATGGTCGGCGCGGTGATCGGGCCGGCGGTGGTCCCGATCGGCGCCACCGTCGCCGGGTGGTTCGCGATGGCCGATCTGTCGGGTCCGTTCCTCGTGGGTGCGGTCGGGTGCTTCGGGGCGGCGGCCGTGCTGTTCGTCGGCCTCCGCCCCGACCCGCTGGTCGTGGTGACCTGCGAAACGGACGGGGGTCGTGTCAAAGTGTCGCTGGCCGAGGGGCTCTCGGCGATCACGCACTCGCCGCCGGCGCGGGCCGCGATGGCCGCGGTGGTGTCGGCGCACGCGGTCATGGTCGGGGTGATGGCGCTGACGCCGGTCCACATGCATCACGGGGGCGCCTCGGTGACGCTGGTCGGCCTGTCGATCAGCGCGCACATCGCCGGGATGTACGCGCTCGCACCGGTGATGGGCCTGCTCGCCGACCGGACCGGCCGGATCCCGGTGATCCTCGGCGGTCAGGCGACACTCGTCGTCAGCTGCGTCGTCGGATTCGTCTTCGCGGAATCGCAGACGGGTCTCGTCGTCGCGCTGGTCCTGCTCGGCGTGGGATGGTCGGCGTCGACGGTGGCGGCCTCCACGCTCCTCACCGACAGTGTCGACACCGCGCGACGCGCACCGGCGCAGGGGGTTTCGGACACCGCGATGAGTCTGGCCGGCGCGGCCGCGGGCGCGCTCTCCGGACTCGTCGTCGGGGCCTTCGGCTACGGGGTTCTGGTGCTCGGCGCCGCCGTGATCGCGGTGCTCACGGCGGCCTACGTGGTGCTCGACGGTGTCCGCGACCGACGACGGACCGCCATGGCCTAGGGTTCGACACACGGATCGGGGACACTGGGGAGGCCGTCGGATGGCAGCATCGCAACTCGTCGGGCGTACCGGGACGGTGACGATGTCGATACCGGGCGGCGAACTCCTCGGGGAGATCGAACTGCCGTTGGCCGGCGGAACCGAGCGGTTCCTCGCCCGCGCCGCCGCACCGATCGGGCTCGACGCGCCCGTTCTGGTCATCGCCGAACGTTCCGGCCGAGTCGTCGATGTCGAGCCATGGGTACCGGTCCCCGGCACGGCGAACCGAACCATGTGAACAACCGATCGTCGAAAGGTCCCGGATGCGGCAGGATCTGACGTCGACACATATCGCCTGCCGCTCGAGGAGAGACCATGCTCGGCTACTACGTTCCCGAACCCGATGAGGCGATGCTGATCTCCGGCGCCAAGTCCGACTTCGACGATGCGCCATTCGTGGTCGTCGTCGGGCACGGGAAGTGGGTCATGCCCTTCTTCCGGAAGGTCCGTTTCCTGTCGATGGCGTTGCACGAGGCGACTATCCGAGAGGTCTGTGTGACGACCCAGGGCATCCAACTCAACGTGCGGGCGGTCATCGCCCACAAGGTCGGCAATGACGTGGCGTCGATCGTCAACGCCGGACAGCGCTTCATCTCCGAGCAGGAGAACGAGATGAATCAACTGACCGGACAGATCTTCTCGGGTCACCTGCGTTCCATCGTGGGCTCGATGACCGTCGAGCAGATCATCCGCGAGCGCGACACCCTGGCCCGTCAGGTGCTCGACGCGTCCAAGCGTGAGATGGGATCGATCGGTCTCGTCGTCGACTCGTTCCAGATCCAGTCGATCGACGACATGGATTCCGGTTACATCAACGCGCTGGCTGCCCCGAACATCGCCAAGGTGCAGCGCGAGGCGGCGGTCGAACGTGCTCGCGCCGACCAGGAGTCGGCGAAGGCGCAGCAGGAGTCGCTGCGGAACCAGGCCGACTACGAGCGGGAGACCGCGATCAAGCGGGCTGCGATCAAGGCCGAGACCGACAAGGCCAATGCCGAAGCCGCCCAGGCCGGTCCGCTCGCGCAGGCGCGGGTCAACCAGGAGGTCATCCGCGAACAGTCCGTGCTCGCGCAGGCGCAGGCCGAACTGCGTGAGCAGGAGCTGATCTCCGAAGTGGTGAAACCGGCCGAGGCCGAGGCGTTACGACGACAGATCATCGCCGAGGCGGAGGCCAAGGCGGTCGAGATCCAGTCGGCGGCCGCCGCACAGCACAACCGCATCGCCCTCGATCAGCAGCTCATCGAGGCCCTGCCCACGCTTGTCGGCGAGGTCGCCAAGGGCCTCAGCACCGCGAACCTCACCGTGTACAACGGGGCCGAGGGCGTCAACGAGATCATGACCGGTGTGATCACCCAGGGCGCCGCGCTGCTGCGCAGCCTGCAGGATCAGGTGGCGCCCACGGTGGTGGACGGGTCGGCCAGCGAGCAGTCCGTGAACGGTGCAACGGTCGGCGGGGTCTGACCCGGGGATCGACTCGGCATGGTCGGATCGTCGGGCTTCGCCCGGTTCCTCGCACCGAGTGGATAGGCTCGGGGACCATGAGCTCACCGAACGACGCCGCACCCACGCACCCTGCCTACGGGGTGCTGCGGGAAGTGACCCCCTTCGCGTCGGTCCTGCTGTGCGACAACTCGGGGATGATGGAACTCGACGGCACGAACACCTACGTGCTGCGCGCTCCCGGCAGCGAGGAATGCGTGGTCATCGACCCGGGACCGCCGAAGTACAAACACCACGCCCGGCGCCTCGCCGAATTGCCCGGGGTCGCACTGGTCTTGGTGACCCACCGGCACTTCGACCACACCGGCGGGGTGTCGCGCCTGCACAAGCGCACGGGTGCGCCGGTACGCGCTCGGTTGGAGAAGCACTGCCGCAACGGGGCGCCACTGCGGGATCGTGAGGTGATCGAGGCCGCGGGTCTGCGGATCACGGTGCTGTTCACCCCGGGACATACGGGGGATTCCGTCAGCTTCCTCGTCGAACACGACGGACAACGTGCGGTCCTGACCGGCGACACGATCCTCGGGAGTGGCACGACCGTGCTCGATCCCGCCGACGGCGGGTTGCGCGACTATCTGAACTCGCTGAACCGTCTGATCGTCGAAGGGGAAGGAGCGGCACTGCTCCCGGCGCACGGTCCGGACCATCCCGATCTGGGCCCCGTCGCGCGGTACTACAAGGCGCATCGCGAGGAGCGGATCGACCAGATCGTCGCCGCTCTGGACACGATGGGTGTCTCGGCCCGCGACGCGAAGCCGATGAAGGTGGTGCGCAAGGTGTACTCCGACGTCGACAAGAAGCTGTGGCCCGCCGCGCGGATGTCGGTGAAGGCGCAGTTGGAGTATTTGCGCGAGGCCTGACCCTTCGAGGCTCGCTTCGCTCGCACCTCAGGGAGCGCGGAGAAGCGAAGCCGCCCACTCCCGGAGGAGCGAGCGGCTTCGTGGTGAACTCGAGTCAGCGCGCGCGGCGCGCGAGACGCTCGGAGTCGGCGATGAGCACGCTCTTGCCCTCGAGGCGCAGCCATCCGCGCTGGGCGAAGTCGGCGAGCGCCTTGTTGACGGTCTCGCGCGATGCGCCGACGAGCTGGGCGATCTCTTCCTGGGTCAGGTCGTGGGTGACGCGCAGCGCGCCGCCCTCCTGGGTGCCGAAGCGCTGCGCGAGCTGCAGGAGCTGCTTGGCGACGCGACCGGGCACGTCGGTGAAGATGAGGTCGGCGAGATTGKTGTTGGTGCGGCGCAAGCGGCGTGCCAGCACGCGCAGCAGCTGCTCGGCGATCTCCGGACGGTCCTTGATCCACGCCTTCAGCGCGTCACGGTCCATCGACACCGCGCGGACCTCGGTGACCGTCGTCGCCGACGAGGTACGGGGGCCGGGATCGAAGATGGAGAGTTCGCCGAACATGTCGGACGGGCCCATGATCGTCAGCAGGTTCTCGCGTCCGTCGGGCGAGCGTCGGCCGACCTTCACCTTGCCGGACATGATGATGTAGAGCCGATCGCCGGGCTCGCCTTCGTGGAAGATCACGTGTCCGCGAGGGAAGTCGGCGGGCTGAAGCTGCTTGGTCAGCGCCGCGACGGCGGAGGGCTCGACGCCCTGGAATATGCCCGCCCGCGCCAGTACTTCTTCCACCTAGGGAACCTTTCTCGAATCTCTCTACAGCCCGCGTCAGATCGCGCCGTTGGCTACGCTACCCCGCGCACAAGCATATGTGTTGGATGGGTCACTGGAAGCTCATTGCGGGTGTGTCCGATTGGCGGAGTGTCGACGCGGTGGTCGGGCGGTACGGAAGCGGGGGTGGCGACGGCCGGTCAGCTGGCCCGCTGCGGCGATTCGGTGTGGCCGGACACCGCTGATTCGTGACGGGTGACCCGTCGGTCGCGGAGTTCGTCGAGCGCGGCCGGCATGCCCTCGCGGGCGAGGGTCTGGACGTTCTGGGCGTCGGCCGAGTCGAGGAAGTCCTCCACCTCATCGCGTGAGACCGCCGAGCGGTCGATCCGGGACTGGACCTTGTCCATGCCCATGGCGAACAACATGAGTACAGCCGGGAACAGCAGCGCCGCGAGACCGTGCATGGGGACAAGTAAACACAATCGACCCGCCCGGAACCGCATCGAGAGGGCCGCCGTCATTGACTTGTTACCTGACCGTAGGTTGCGCGTGAGCACGCCGATGTGGCCGTGACCAGCCCTTCGCCCAGGGCGAACACGCGGTTCTGACCTGCGGTGATGTTCCATTCAGGGGGTGTGTGAGAGTGCTTCGCCCCGTGTCGGGGGCCAGCGGAATCGGGCTTCGCCGTGCGCATCGCTAACCTGAATCAGGTGAGCGCACGCAAGTCTGCGGCCGCGGGACCGACCCCGGCACGCAAGCAGGAGACCCATCTCGGATTGGTCCGGCGCGCTCGGCGGATGAATCGGACCCTCCAGGTCGCCTTCCCGCACGTGTACTGCGAACTCGACTTCACCGACCCGCTCGAGCTCTCGGTGGCGACGATCCTGTCGGCGCAGTGCACCGATGTGCGCGTGAACATGACCACCCCCGCGCTGTTCGCCAGGTATCGGACGGCCGCGGACTATGCCGGGGCGGACCGCACCGAGCTCGAGGAGATGATCCGTCCCACCGGCTTCTACCGGAACAAGGCGAACTCGATCATCGGACTCGGGCAGGCGCTCGTCGAGCGGTTCGACGGGGAGGTCCCGGACAATCTGAAGGATCTGGTGTCGCTGCCCGGGTTCGGGCGCAAGACCGCGAACGTGGTGCTGGGCAACGCCTTCGGTGTGCCAGGCATCACCGTCGACACCCACTTCGGCCGCCTGGTCCGGCGCTGGCAGTGGACCGAGGAGACCGATCCGGTGAAGGTCGAGCACGCCGTCGGCGAGCTGATCGAGCGGCGGGAGTGGACGGACCTGTCGCACCGGGTGATCTTCCACGGCCGACGGGTGTGTCATGCGCGCAAGCCGGCGTGTGGGGTGTGCGTCCTCGCCAAGGACTGTCCGTCGGTGGGCACCGGACCGATGGACAAGACCGAGGCCGCGGCCCTGGTGAAGGGGCCGGAGACCGAGCATCTCCTCGCGCTGGCCGGGATCGCGGCCCCGTGAGCGAACCAAGCGGCCCGGCGTCGCCCCGGGGTTCTCGTTTCCCGCCCGCCGCGCGATGGACCGTGGTCTTCGTGGTCGTGATGATCGCGCTCATCGTGGCGATCTGGCCGCGCGGGGACGATCCGTCGCCGATGTCGAGCGCACCGCCCTCGTCGAGTGGAGTCCGCCCGATCGATGCGCCGGTGGACGAGGCGCGTCTGGCGGAGGCGCGCAGCACCGCCGACCTGCCGGACTGCCCGGTCACCGGACTGCCGGAGTCGCCGGACTCCGTCCTCGACGGCGTCGTCGAACCCTGCTTGAGCACCGGAGCGCCCTACGACCTCGGTGCCTCGACGGCCGGCCGGCCGCTCGTCATCAACGTCTGGGCGCAGTGGTGCGGTCCGTGCAAGACCGAGCTGCCCTACTTCGAGGAGTTCGCCGCGCGGGCCGGCGACCGGGTCACCGTGCTGGCCCTGCACGCCAAGGAAGGCGGTAGCAACCCGTTCTTCCCGCTGACGCTGCTCACCGAGATCGGAGTCCGCTTGCCGTCCGTGCTCGACCTCGACGGAAAGGTGGCCGCGGCCATCAACGCGCCCAGGGTGTTCCCCTCGACCGTCTTCCTTCGACCCGACGGCACGGTGGCCGAGGTCTATCCCGGTGTCTTCGACAGTCCGGAGGAGATCGCCGATTCGGTGGCCGAGCATCTGGGCGTGCGGATATGAGCGGGCGTTCGCGCGCCGATGCGGGACCGCTGGTCCCGAGGGACGAGATCCCGCCGTGGCTGCGGGCGTTGACCGACGATGTCAGCGCCGTCAGGAAAAGCGTCGACAACCGCGGCGGGGATCGATCGCGCTGGGCGTCGATGTTGCCGACCAACTCCCGGTCGGCGGCCGTTCTGATCCTGTTCTCGGGTTCGTGGGAGTCGGCCGACGATCATCCCGGCGGGGTGCCGGCCGACGCCGAGGTCCTGCTGACCGAGCGCGCTCCCACCCTTCGCCAGCACAGCGGGCAGGTCGCGTTCCCCGGGGGCGCGGCCGATCCCGGCGACGACTTCCCGGTGGGCACCGCGCTGCGCGAGGCGGCCGAGGAAACCGGCCTCGACGCATCCGGGGTGACCATCCTCGCGACCCTGCCGAGCTTTCCCGTCGGGGTCTCGGGCTTCGACGTCGTCCCGGTGATCGGTTACTGGCACCGCCCGAGCGAGGTGCGCGTCGTCGACCAAGGCGAGACCGCGCGCGTGGACCGGATCAAACTGCGCGAGTTGCTGAACCCGGACAACCGGTTCCAGGTCCGCCGCAAGGCGGTCGGCATCGTCTACAAGGGGCCCGCGTTCTTCGTCGACCAGTTGCTCGTCTGGGGATTCACGGGTGGGCTCATCGCCGCCATCAGCGAGGTGTCCGGCTGGGACCGTCCGTGGGACTCCGCCGACGTTCGTTCGTTGGAGAAGATGATCGAGCTCGCCGGGAGCCGGCAGGAATCCGGGTTCGCGGAGCTGCACCCGGACGACCGCGACGTGGTCGACGCCGGTAACGCCGAGCCCGGAGGTACCCGATGACCGGCTCGACGTGGGTCGACATCATCGTGATCGGCATCGCCCTGCTCGCGGCGGCCAGCGGGTACCGGTCGGGTGCGGTCGCCTCGGCCCTGGCGTTCATCGGAGTCGCACTCGGCGCCGTAGCCGGTCTGCTGCTCGCGCCCCGCCTGATCGAGCAGTTCGACGATCTGCAGGTGCGGGTGCTCGCCGGGATTCTGGTGCTGGTCGTGCTCGTGGTCGTCGGCGAGGTGGCCGGCATGGTTCTGGGACGTGCGGCTCGCGGTGGCATCCGGTCGCCCGGGCTGCGCGCCGTCGACAGCGGAGTCGGCTCGCTCTTGCAGGTGGTCGCGGTGTTGCTGGCCGCGGGCCTGCTGGCGATCCCGCTGCGCGAGTCCGCCGACCCGGCGATCGCCGGGGCGGTTCGGGACTCGAAGGTGCTCACCGGGGTCGACGCGGTGTCGCCGCAGTGGGTCGACGACATCCCGGACGACTTCAAGGCGCTCCTGGACAGTTCGGGACTCCCGAAGCTCCCGTTCGTCAGCACCCCGTCGACGAACGTCGACCCTCCCGATCAGGCGCTGGCCGAACTGCCGGTGGTGACGCAGGCGCGTCCCAGCGTGGTGAAGATCGAGGGCGTGGCACCGAGCTGCCGACAGGCTCTCGAGGGGAGCGGGTTCGTCGTCTCTCCGGAGCGCGTCATGACGAACGCGCACGTGGTCGCGGGCACCGAACGGCTGGAGGTCCAGACCTCGACGGGGGCGCAGCTCCCGGCGCGCGTCGTGCTCTTCGACAGCGAGAACGACATCGCGGTGCTCGACGTCCCGGGCCTCCGGGCGCCGGCCCTGCGGTTCGCCTCACGCCCCGCGTCGACCGGGGACGACGCCATCGCACTCGGTTTCCCCGAGGCCGGACCGTTCTATGTGAGTCCGCTGCGGGTGCGTGCGGTCTTCGCCCACACCGGTGACGACATCTACCGGACCGGGCAGGTGACCCGTGAGGTCTACGCCGTCCGTGGTCTGATTCGGCAGGGCAATTCGGGTGGGCCGCTGCTGAACTCGGACGGCGAGGTGCTCGGTGTGGTCTTCGGCGCGGCCGAGAATGCCGCCGACGAGACCGGTTTCGTGCTCACCGCCCGCCAGGTGCGCTCCGACTTCGACGAATCCGAGCGACGAAGCGAGCGGGTGAGTACGCAACGCTGCGTCCTCGCCTGACCTTGCGGGCCGATCGGCGGGGGACGTCGGCGGTGGGTGCGGGTTCGTGGCGTAGGAACTCGAGGATGTGCTCGGTCACCGTGGCCGGTTGTTCTTGATGGACGAAGTGGCCGCTGCCCTCGACCTGCCGATACGTCTGGTGCGCGGCCCATCGGTGACTGTCGGCAATCGCGTCGTCGAGGATGTACGGGTCGTCGCGGCCTCGGAGGGCCAGCACGGGGAGATGCAGCCGCTGGTCCATCAGTTCCATGAAGCGGGCGCCGTCGGGCCGGAACTGCGAACGGAACGCCCAGCGCCGGTACTCCAGGCTGCAGTGCGCGACGTTGGGGATCAGCATGGCCGACCGGTTGAGTTCGACGGTGTGCGCGTAGTCGGGTTCACCGCGCCAGGGGGCAGACGACCGTTCCGCGAAGTAGTCGGACACGAAGGCCGCGTCGTCGCGGGTGACCTGCCGTTCACCGAGGCGGGGGATCTGGTTGCGCAGGAACAGAGGTAAGAACTGTGCGCGTTGTGCCTTGTCGCGCAACACGCGTCGACGCAGGGCGCGGGGGTGCGGGGACGCGATGACGACGATCCGGTCGACGACGCGTGGGTGCAGCGCGGCGGTCGCCCAGCAGACCAGGCCGCCGTCGGAGTGTCCGATCAGGGTGGCCCGGGTGTGYCCGAACGCGCGGACGAGGCCGTTGGTGTCGCCGGCCAGGGTCCAGCCGTCGTAGCCGCGCGGTGGTTTGTCGGTGTCGCCGTAGCCGCGGAGGTCGACTGCGACGGCGCGAAAGCCGGCGTCGGTGAGCGCGGTCAGCTGATGTCGCCAGCTCCACCAGAACTCGCCGAAACCGTGCAGCAGCAGTACCAGCGGGCGGTCATCGGCGGGAACGCCGGCGGGCTGGACGGCGTGGAAACGGACTCCGTTGGCGCGGACGTCGAGATGCTCCCAATCACCCGGGAGACGAACGGTCGAGGGGTCGGGCTCCTCGCTCACGGATCACCCTTCGCGGGCGGGCGGGATTCTCGGGTGCGTGGTGGTGTCGTGCGCCGCGCCGCGGTGGGGCAGGACGGTCGGCAGTTCGTTGACCGTCTCGATCGTCTTCGCGGGTCCGCGCACGCGTTTGAAGAACAGGTATCCGACGAACGCGGCGATCAGGGTGACCGCCACCAGGATGAGGAACACGATGAGGAACGCCAACCAGCGCCAGACCCACTCGTCGAGCAGTTCGGCGAGGAAGAAAAAGAAGAAGAAGCTCGCGTAGAGCGCCATCACACCGGCGACGATGAGCAGCCCGGTGCCCGCGCCCGCCTTCTTGGCCTCGGTGACCAGCTCGGCCTTGGCGAGCGCGACCTCGGATCGGAACAGGGTGGAGACACTGGCGGTCGCGTCCTTGACCAGGCTTCCGATCGTCGGCTCGCCGTTGCGGCCGGCGTTGGCGTCGGAGAGCGGGATCGACGGGACGGAGTCCCGGCCCGCGTCGGGCAGGCCGTGCTCGTTGGGGCTCACAGAATCCTCCGTTGTTCGGCTGATGGCCATATGTTGCCATGCGCGGGCGGTCCGGGTGGCGAGCCACCCATCGAATGGGGTGGCGAGCCACCCGTCGAATGGGGTGGCGAGCCACCCGTCGAATGGAGTGGCGCGAAGACGGGCAGGGCCTGCCGACCTCAGGTCGGCAGGCCCTGGAGAACTCGAACGGCCTCAGGCCTTCTTCGCGCGGATCGCTTCGAAGACCGAGGGGTCGACGAGGGTGGAGGTGTCGCCGAGTTCGCGGCCTTCGGCGACGTCCTTGAGCAGGCGGCGCATGATCTTGCCCGAGCGTGTCTTGGGCAGTTCGGGGACGACGTTGATCTCGCGGGGTTTGGCGATCGGCGAGATCTCCACCGACACCTGCTGGCGCAGTTCGGCGATCAGCTGGTCGCCGGTGTTCTCCACGCCCTCGCGCAGGATGACGAAGGCGACGATGCCCTGGCCGGTGGTCTCGTCGGCGGCGCCGATGACCGCGGCTTCGGCGACTCCGGAGTGCCCGACGAGCGCGGACTCGACCTCGGCGGTGGAGATGCGGTGGCCGGAGACGTTCATGACGTCGTCGACGCGTCCGAGGACCCAGAGTGCGTGGTCCTCGTCGTAGCGGGCGCCGTCGCCGGCGAAGTACCAGCCCTGCTCGGCGAACCGTGACCAGTACGTGTCGCGGAAACGCTCGTCGTCGCCCCAGATCCCGCGCAGCATCGACGGCCACGGCTGGTCGAGCACGAGGTAGCCCTGCTCACCGGCGCCGACCGGGTTGCCCTGGTCGTCGACGATGTTGGCGCTGATACCGGGCAGGGGCTTCATCGCCGATCCCGGCTTGGTCGCGGTCACGCCGGGCAGCGGCGAGATCATGATGGCGCCGGTCTCGGTCTGCCACCAGGTGTCGACGATGGGCGCGGAGTTGCCGCCGATGACCTCGCGGTACCACTTCCAGGCCTCGGGGTTGATCGGTTCGCCGACGCTGCCGAGCAGCCGGATGCTGGACAGGTCGTGGGCGTCGGGAATCTCCCGTCCCCACTTCATGAAGGTGCGGATCAGGGTCGGCGCGATGTAGTAGATGGTGACGCCGTACTTCTGGATGATCTCGAAGTGGCGGTGTTCGTTGGGGGAGTTGGGGGTTCCCTCGTAGACGACCTCGGTCGCGCCGTTGGAGAGCGGACCGTAGACGAGGTAGGAGTGGCCGGTCACCCAGCCGATGTCGGCGCCACACCAGAAGACATCGCGGCCTTCTTTGTGGTCGAAGACGTAGTGGAACGTGTAGCTGACCTGGGTGAGGTAACCGCCGGAGGAGTGGACGATGCCTTTGGGCTTGCCGGTGGTGCCCGAGGTGTAGAGCAGGAAGAGTGGGTGTTCGGCATCGAAGGCCTCGGCGTCGTGGGTGTCCGACTGTTCGTCGACGGTGTCTTCCCACCACACGTCGCGGCCTTCGACCCAGTTCAGGTCGGGGTCGTGGTTGGTACGACGCACGACGAGGACCTTCTCGACGGATTCCGCGGCGTCGTCGCCGGTGCCGAGCGCCTCGTCGACCTGGGTCTTCAACGGCGCCGGCTGGCCACGGCGGTACTGTCCGTCGGTGGTGATGACGAGCTTGGCCTCGGCGTCGTCGACGCGGGAGCGCAGCGCTCCGGAGGAGAAGCCGGCGAAGACCACGGAGTGGGTGAGGCCGAGGCGGGCGCAGGCGAGCATCGAGATCAGGGCCTCGGGGACCATCGGCATGTAGATGGCGACGCGATCCCCGGCGACCAGCCCGATGGACGAGAAGTAGTTGGCGGCCTTGCTGACCTCGGCGAGCAGCTGGCTGTAGGTGAGGTCGCGGGTGTCGCCGGGTTCACCGACCCAGTGGATGGCGACGCGGTCGCCCTTGCCTGCGGCGACGTGCCGATCCACGCAGTTGACCGCGACGTTGAGCTTGCCTCCGACGAACCACTTGGCGAACGGGGCGTCGGACCAGTCGAGGGTGGTGGTGAACTCGGTGGCCCAGTCCAGCCGCCGGGCCTGCTCGGCCCAGAACTCGAGGCGGTCGGCATCGGCATGGTCATACATCTCGGCGGTGCCGTTGGCCTGGGCGGCGAACTCGTCGGAGGGAGGAAATGCCTGGACGGTGGAGGACATCGGTGACAAGGGCCTTTCGCTGTCGACGGCGGTCACTCAACAGTAGGGTGACCTGGCGTCAGAACGGGCAATCAGTGTGAGCGTAGTCACGTCGCGGTCTAGGCTGGAACCGTCCGGTATGTGAGCGCGGCCGATTGGCGACGAACGGCGGGTAAGCGGCGACGAGCGGTCGGAATGCCCTCTGGACCGCGCCGACGTCGGGAGCGATGCGTTTCAGTCAGTCAACTGACGAACACCGTGAACAATTACAGGTGCGCATTATCTGAAACGGTGACTAACAATGGATCATCGGCGCCCATTCGGCTGACACCGTGGGTGTCCGAATCCGTAGCCCTGATCGACCGAACCGAGGGCGACCTGGTGAGCGGTCCGCGGCCGCAACTATCGTCGGTTCGTGACCACCGACCCACTGTTGCCCCTGCTGGAGCTGCCCGGCGTCGCCGCCGCCGCCGATCGAGCACGGGATGCCCTGTCCGTAGTGCACCGGCACCCCGCCAACCTGCGGGGATGGGACAAGACCGCCACCGAGGCGTCGTGGCGGGCGGGCCGGTCCTCGGCCGCGATCGACGGCGGAAGTGTCGAGCTCCGACGCGATGGCGACTTCGACGACCCGATCCTCGCCGGCGCGATGCGGGTGTCGCAGGCCCTCGACGGCGATTCTCTGCTCACACTCACCTCGGTGATCCGCCGAGCACCCGCACAGGCGCTGGCGAGGTTGCACACCCTCGCCGCCGCCGACCTCGTCGACGACCCGGAAGATCTCGGGCGGCCCCGAAGTGGGACGGATGTCGCCGAACGTCTCAACTTGTTGGGGCAGTTGACAACCGGCGCCACCTCGGTCCCGGCGCCGGTGCTCGTGGCGGTGGTGCACGGCGAGCTGCTGGCGGTGAACGCCTTCCCCGCTGCCAACGGTGTCGTCGCTCGTGCCGCGTCCCGGCTCGTCGGCGCCGCGACCGGGCTGGACCCGCACTGCCTCGGCGTGCCGGAGGTGACCTGGTTCAAGCGGGTAGGCGAGTACCGCACGTTGGCGACGAACTTCGGGGCGGGTACCGAGTCGGGCCTGCGGGACTGGATCATCTTCTGCTGCGAGGCTCTGGAAGCCGGTGCGGCCGAGGCGAAGTCGATTGCGGACGCGGCCCGGTCGGGTTAGTCTCGCGAGGTCTCGAACCCGGCCCGGACAGCACTGCGGGCGGCCGCCGGCGTCGTAAACGACGCGGTTGCCGCCCGCGTAGCACGGACTCAAGTTACCAAGCGTGCTTGGTGGGTTGTGGTCACCGCCTCGGCGATTGATCGCGAGTCGGGATTACTGACCGTCCACGTGCTGCCAGCTGTGGGCCATTCCTCTCGGGCCTGGCGCCTCACGAGAGGAAGGCGGTGGCGCATCGAGTGGTGGCGGTCGGTCGTCCTGACTGTGATGTCGCAGGCGCACAACACTTTTGCCATATGCGGCGTGCTCCGCGTGGGTGCTTGCCGCCCGTGCTGGGAAGTGCTCGGCGTGGGGGTCCGTTCCTTCTCTTCCGGATCGAACTTGGCCTTCCGAGATTCCGTAACCACTGTTCTACACCGTGACGCCGATCACATCAAGCGTTCGGCGTCGGAATGTTGAACAACTTGCGGATGGCGACGAATAACTCTGTGACGCAGCATCTTCGACGGAATTTGCCGGCGGTTCGGGGGTGGTGGGTGTCCGGTCAGGGCATTCGGCGGCCTCGAGCGGGAACGTTGCAAAGACGTTGCGCGATTCGCGGACCTGAATCGCGATTCCCGAATGGGCGCCCGGAACGGGCGTCGCATTCGATCTCCTGGTTACTCCGCAGTAGAACGGACATTAGTGAATAGGATTGTTGTGCTTGCAAATAATCCAAACCCGTGTGTATAGTCATCGGTACCCGGTTCTCATACCGGTGCGTTTCAGCCCGACCCCCCGGGGCTGAAACGTGACGACCCCGGCCTCCTCCCCCCCCCTGGCCGGGGTTGTCCTCTGTCTGGGGTCTGTTGTATCCCGAGATCCCGCCGGTTGCGCGAGTTTGTCCACAGCCTTCGTCGCCATCCCCAACCGCCCGCGATCCCGCCCGTCGGAACGCTCATCTGCCGGATGATCGGCCGCATGCCCGATGAACTCCTGGTTCTCGTAGACCCCGACCTCCACGACGACGTCGCACGCTGCGCCGCCGCAGCCGGATACCACGTGCTCAGCGCGCCGGCGGACGACTGCCGTCGCGAATGGCTGACCGCCCGGGCCGTYGCGGCCGACCCGTCCGCGATCGCCGTTCTCGCCCGGGTGCGCCCACCTCGGCGACCCGGTCTCGTACTGGTGAGTGCGACCGAACCGGGAGCACACATCTGGCGGATGGCGATGGAACTGGGTATCGAGGACGCGTCGACGCTCCCGGCCGACGAAGGACGCCTCGTCCGGGTACTGACGGAGTGCCGGGTGCCCAGACGCCGACCTGCGGGGGTCGTGGCGCTCATCGGTGCTCACGGTGGTGCCGGGGCGTCGACCCTGGCCGCGGCGGTTGCGCTGACGTCGGCAGGTGCCGAGTCGCCCACGCTTCTGCTCGACCTCGACGACATGGGCGCCGGAGCCGATCTCCTGCTGGGCATCGAGCGCCGCCGCGGGCTGCGGTGGCAGGATCTCTCGCTCGACGGCGGCGTCGTCGGCGGTACGGCGCTCCACCAGGCGCTGCCGAACGCGGGCGAGGGCCTGGCGGTGTTGACCTCACAACGCCTGCCGAGCGCCGGGTTGAGTGTCGACGCGGTCACCGCGGTCATCGACGCCGGGCACACTCATGGTGATCTCGTCGTGCTCGACCTGCCCAGGTCCGACGCGCCGGTGGTGCGCGCCGCGATCGCGTCGTCCGATGTCGTGGTGGTGGTGACCACACTCACCGTCGGCGGATGCGCCGCGGCTCGACGCATCGTCGACCGTGTCGTCGGTGACGAGGTGGCCGTCGAGCTGGTGGTGCGCGGCCCGTCGCCCGGCGGGTTGCGTCCGCAACAGGTCGCGGATGCCATCGGACTCCCACTGCTCGCCGCCTATCGGCCGGAGCCCCGTCTCGCGGGGCGGCTGGAGGGTGGTCCGTTGCGGTTGCGGCCTCGCAGTCCGCTCGGACGCGCGGCGCACACCGTGCACGCCAGGGTCGCCGAGCGCCGCCAGCGTGCGTCGTGACCCAGGCGCGAATCGACGGACCGGCCGACGAGGCGCTGTTGGACCGGGTTCGCTCGCGACTGGCCGCCGACGCGGCCGACCCGAGTCCGGCCGTCATCGCCGACGCGATCCGCGCCGAGGCCGGGGGAGTGCTGGGTGACACCGACCTGCTCGCCGCTCTCCGCTTCCTGCAGACCGAGCTGACCGGGGCGGGCAAGCTCGAGCAACTCCTCGCCGAACCCGACATCGCCGACATCCTGGTCGCCGGTCCCGACGAGGTCTGGGTCGACCGCGGATCCGGGCTCGAGCAGACGACGATCCGCTTCCCGGACGAGGCGTCGGTACGCCGCCTCGCGGGTCGGCTGGCCCTGGGCGCCGGGCGGCGGCTCGACGACGCCCAGCCCTGGGTCGACGGGCAGTTGTCGAACGTCGGTCGGCGCGGATACACCGTGCGGCTGCACGCGATCATCCCGCCGCTTGCCGCGGACGGTACATGTATCTCCTTGCGGGTCCTGCGTTCGGCGTCCAAGGATCTGCCGAGCCTCGTCGAGAGCGGCGCGATCCCGTCCGAGGTGGTGCCGATCATCGGGGACATACTCCGGAACCGCTTGGCATTCCTGGTGATCGGCGGTACCGGGACCGGCAAGACGACCCTGCTCAACGCATTGATCGGAGCTATGGATCCGCGCGAGCGGGTCGTCTGCGTCGAAGATGCGCTCGAACTGGCCCCGCGCCATCCGCAGGTGGTGAGGTTGGTCGCGCGCGCGTCGAATGTCGAAGGCGTGGGCGAGGTGCCGGTGCGGACCCTGGTCCGTCAGGCACTTCGGATGAGACCCGACCGGATCATCGTCGGAGAGGTTCGCGGCGGTGAGGTCATCGACCTCCTCACCGCGCTGAACACCGGGCACGACGGGAGCGCCGGCACGGTCCACGCGAACTCGACGTCGGAGGTGCCGGCGCGGATGGAGGCCCTCGCCGCCCTCGGAGGCATGGCCCGCGACGCTCTCCACAGTCAGCTGGGTGCCGCACTGCAGGTGGTGCTCGGCGTGGCGCGCAACGCGGGCGGGACCCGCGGACTCGCCGAGGTCGGGGTCGTCCGGCGCGACGACGCCGGACGCGTGACGATCGTGCCGATCTGGTTGCGGAACAGCGGTTTCACGGCGGAGCGCGATCACTTCGACCGGTTGGTCGCCGGGCGTGGGCCGGTGTCGGGGGACCGACGATGATGTCGACGCCGGTCGCCGTCGCGCTGGTCCTGGGAGCCGTGGGCGTCGCGCTGCAGCTGTCGGCCGCGCCGCGAGCGAGACACCGACTCCAGACGGTGTCCGGACAACCCCGCCCCGCCCGGAGATCGGTTCCGGCCGTGCTGATCCCGATGACGGTCCCGTTCGGGGCGCTCCTGATCGGCGGGTTGGCGGCCGCCGTCGCTGCCGCGATCGTCGTGACGGTCGTGCTGTGGGTACGTCGGCGGCGGTCGGCCGAGAAGCGCCTCGACCGCCAGTCGGATGACTTGCTCCTGGGGCTGTCGCTGATGATCGCCGAACTGTCGGTGGGTGCGCCACCGGTCCGGGCCTGCGAGGTCGCGGTCGCCGAACTCCGTCGTCGCGAGCCCCATGACCCGGCCACCGGAGCGGAGATCGCGAACGGGTTGGAGTCGATGGCGTTCCGGGCCGCCCTGGGCGGGTCGGTGATCGACCCGGTGTCCGGGGCCGGCCTGGCGGGCAGGGTCTCGGGCGAGGCGTCCTGGCGTCGTATCGGCGTGGCCTGGCAGATCGCCGAGGACCGCGGCCTGCCGATGGGCGACCTGCTCGGTGCGGTGCGTTCGGATCTTCAGGCGCGGCGTGGCTTCGCGGATCGGACGCGAGCCGGACTGTCGGGACCGCGGGCGACGGCAGCGGTCCTCGCCGGTCTGCCATTGCTCGGGATCGCCCTGGGTCAGGCGACCGGTGCGGGTCCGATCCAGGTCCTCCTCGGCGGTGGCCTGGGAGGGATCCTGTTGGTGGTCGGGTGCGCTCTGGTCGCCGCGGGGATCGGCTGGTCCGAGCGCATCACCGGCAAGGTGCTGGCACGTTGATCGCCGGCGCCCTCACCGGCACTGCGTGTTCGGCGGTGCTGCTCGCGGCCGCGCTGTGGATCTGGCCCGCGCCGCGCTGGCTGCTCTATCGGGTAACCGATCCGCCACCGCCGGCCGATCGCACGCCGCGGTGGCTCGGTGCCGGTCCCACCGCCGACGACCCGTTCGCGGTCGCGGCGGCCTTCGATCTGTTCGCGGTGTGCCTACGCGCCGGTCTGCCGGTGGGGACCGCGGC